>CANJCG010000182.1 GCA_947472655.1 Actinomycetota bacterium | reverse complement strand
TTTCCCGAAGTCCATGAGCTTGCATACGGGCGGCTTTGCCATTGGAGCAACCTCGACTAGGTCAAGATCTGCTTCAACTGCCAATCGCAACGCATCTTCGATGCGCACGATGCCTACCTGTTCGCCAGCCGGTCCGACAAGACGGACCTCAGGAACGCGAATTCGGTCGTTGATTCGTGGTTCGACGCTGATAGCGCCTCCTTGCTCGTTCGATGCAAGCCACGCATTTGCGCGACCAGATGATCTAGCCCGAGGGATTGCCCTCAAACAAACGCAAGGATTCACAGCACGAACGAATGCACTCAAGGTGCACTTGTGCGACTGACCTGTGACATCTAAGGCGATGGACAGGTGGGAACCTAGGTTCCACTTGCGCGATCCAGCCCAAAGGCCAAATCAATCGGGATACAGACTAGCAGCCTGCGCTGATGCAAGCGAAATCAGCCTCGCGCCCCTCAATGCCCTTGGGCTAAAAGAGCCAGTCGTTGATCTGACACCACATGACGAACCGGACCCATGACGTCGATCACCACGGCATTGGCCGCGCTTTCGAGGGCCGATCGAGCACAATCTGGCCCGCTCACAGGCACCGGGCGGGCTTCTGGGTCCCATCGAGCCATCGAATCAAGACCAGTAAAAGCCAAAAGCCCACGTTCCCCGTTTTGGTTGACCATGGATACCACTGACATATGGCTGTCTTTATCCCCGCCGAATTCGTCCACTTCATCCAAGACAGCGACTACCGCCACAAGCAGACGAGAATCCATCAAAAGTTCCAAGATGAGGTCCCTGGACAGTTCAGCTGTGACGGGTTGAGTGCCTAAAGAAATTGCCTGACGAAGTACTGGGTCAGCCACCCCATCATCACCGGCGAAAGCTGGCGACGCGATCGATCGCCCATTTCCGAAACTCTGGTCAGCCATGGCTACAGGCGGCAGGCGCGAATATCGGTGACGAGGATTCCTCGCGCGCCTAATTCATACAACTCATCCATCACGCGGTGCACGTCAAGGGACTTCACCATCGCACGAACGGCCGACCAATCAGATTCGTGCAGTGGTGACACCGTCGGTGACTCAATACCTGGGGTGATCGCACACGCTTGTTCCAGATGAGCACTACGAATGTCGTAATCCACTAATACAAAGGTTCGGGCAACCATAACGCTTTGTAGCCGGCGAATCATTGTGTCTACTGCAGGCGTCATCGGCGCCCCGGTACGACGTACAACGGTTGCTTCAGAAACCAAGATTGGATCTCCCACAACCTCAAGCCCCGCCTTGCGCAACGTTGCTCCGGTTGCCACAACATCAGCGACGGCGTCGGCTACGCCGAGTGCCACAGCATTCTCTACTGCGCCATCAAGACGAACAACGGTTGCTTCGATACCTGTTTGAGACAGCCAAGACCGCAATAACCCGTCGTACGACGTCGCAATGCGCTTGCCTTGGAAATCCTGAAAGGACTGGGCTTTTCCCACAGGTGCAGCAAGGCGAAAAGTTGACGGGGCAAAACCCAGTGGTAACAACTCTGACGCATCTGCGCCTGAATCCAACAACATATCGCGGCCGGTAATACCAATATCTAGAGTTCCGGCGCCAACATAAAGTGCAACATCTTTTGGTCGCAAGAAAAAGAACTCAACGTCATTTACTGGATCCTGAACAACGAGATCTCGAAGACCAGCATTGCGCAAGTAGCCAGCTTCTTGAAGCATCTGTCGAGCTGGCTCAGCGAGCTGACCTTTATTTGGGATCGCTACTTTTAACATGGTTTACAACCGTCGGTAAACATCGTCGAGCGAAACATTGGTAGCAATCATCATCACTTGTAGGTGATACAGCAATTGGGCGATTTCTTCAGCCGTACTGTCATGCCCCTCGTGCTCAGCCGCCATCCAGACTTCGGCCGCTTCTTCCACAACTTTCTTGCCAATAGCGTGTACGCCTTCGGCCAGAAGTCTCACCGTGCCCGAATCTTCATCACCATAGGAGGTTTTGCGCAACAACTCGGCATAGAGCTCGTCGAAGGTTTTCACAGGTGAAGCCTACTGACCGCTTACCGGCTTTGTTCACCAGCAATCCCAGAAAGTGTCTGCCAAGTCAGCAGAGCTGCCTGAGTTGCCTCAAGGCCTTTGTCCTCGCTGGAACTAGGTAAACCAGCGCGGTCAAGAGCTTGGGCCTCGGTGTCACAGGTCAATAAGCCAAATCCCACGGGAACGAGAAAATCAAGGGCCACCTGAGCCAGCGCGTGAGCTGTTGCTGAACACACATACTCAAAATGCGGCGTTCCCCCACGAATCACCACGCCAAGAGCAACCACGACGTCATAGTCCAAGGAGGACGCACATGCTTTAGCCACGATGGGTAATTCAAATGATCCGGGCACCCGGATCAAGGTGGCGACGGCTCCGGCCTCGGTGCAGGCCTGATGAGCGCCGCCGATGAGCCCATCCATCACTTCGGTATGCCACAACGAAGCAATAATGGCTACCCGAACTCCTGAGGCATCGACCGTGAACGTTGGTGCGCCATGTGAACTCATGCGGATCCCTTCGGGGTAAGCCCTGACTCACCGAGCTCATGGCCCATACGCGCGGCCTTCGTTCGCAGATATTCCTCGTTATGACTATTGGCTTGAATTTCCAAAGGCACGCGTTCCACGATGGATAGACCGTAGCCCTCAAGGCCTGCTCGCTTGGCAGGATTATTCGTTAACAACCGCATACTGCGAATTCCAATATCAGCCAAGATCTGCGCGCCTGTTCCGTAATCTCGAGCATCCGCAGGTAAACCAAGATCCAAGTTGGCATCAACTGTGTCGCGGCCACTGTCTTGAAGCTTGTAGGCCATGAGCTTGTGGAGCAGCCCGATGCCGCGGCCTTCATGCCCGCGGATGTACAGCACAACTCCCCTGCCTTCTGCAGCGATGCGCAACATCGCGGCATGCAATTGTGGGCCGCAATCGCAACGCATCGAACCTAAAACATCGCCGGTTAAGCATTCGGAGTGGACACGCACCATGACGTTTT
>CANJCG010000181.1 GCA_947472655.1 Actinomycetota bacterium | reverse complement strand
GGGCGCCTGGAACAATCACAGACTTGGCAGTGTGGGCGGTGCCATTTGGCATTGTTGGTGGCCGGCTTTATCACGTCATTACCGATAGCCAGTTGTACTTTGGGCCAGGAGGCTCCGGGTTTTCCGGCGCCATCAAGATTTGGGACGGCGGCCTGGGTATCTGGGGTGCCATTGCGCTTGGAACTCTGGGTGCCTGGATCGGAGCCAAACGCAAGGGGATCGCACTTTTGCCGGTGGCAGATGCAATTGCGCCGGGAGTGGCGGTTGCTCAGGCGATAGGTCGCCTCGGTAACTACTTCAATCAGGAACTCTTTGGTTCGCCCACGAATCTGCCGTGGGGCCTTGAGATTGATGCTGCTCATCGACCCGCGGGCTATGGCGAATTTACGACCTTTCACCCCACGTTCCTCTATGAAGCTCTGTGGATGCTGGGAGTTGCCCTGATCTTGGTCTGGGCCGATAAGCGCTACAACCTGGGCCATGGGCGCGTTTTTGCCCTCTACATCGTCTTGTATTGCGTGGGCAGGTTCTGGATCGAAGCCTTGCGGATTGACTCCGCCAATCACATTTTGGGCGTGCGCCTCAATGTGTGGACTGCCCTGCTGGTCGGCCTAGGAGGGCTGATCTGGTTGATCCAATCTGCCCGCAATAAGCCAGGGCGCGAAGCACTGGATTCTTCAGGGTAAGATTTATCTGGTTGGGCCAACGTCGTCCCGATGAGTCAGGCTTCCTCTTGGGGGCCTGCCCGGCTACGACGAATGGATTGGCACCATGTTCAGCACTGATCTTCCACAGGCATCTGGTCTTTATGACCCGGCCAATGAGCACGACGCATGTGGTGTTGCTTTTGTCGCGACCCTGACCGGTATTCCTAGCCATGACATCGTTCAAAAAGCACTCACTGCGCTGGTCAACCTTGAGCATCGTGGCGCAACCGGAGCTGAGCCAGACAGTGGCGATGGTGCCGGAATTTTGTTCCGCGTTCCTGATGACTTCTTTCGCGCGGTCGTCGATTTCGACCTTCCAGAATTCGGCCACTACGCAGCAGGTACGGCGTACCTGCCACAAGATGCTAAAGAAGCGCAAGAATCCAAGGCAGCCATCGAAGCGATTGCATCAACCGAAGGCTTGCGAGTGCTTGGCTGGCGTGAGGTGCCCGTTGATCATTCAATGATTGGTGCAACTGCACGCGCTGTCATGCCAAGTTTTGAGCAACTCTTTATCGCTGCGACTAACCCAGAGATTAGTGGAATCGCCCTTGATCGATTGGCTTTTGCGTTGCGTAAGCGCGCAGAGCGTGACGTGAACGTGTACTTCCCGTCACTGTCAGCTCGAACCATTGTCTATAAGGGCATGCTCACAACTGGTCAGTTGCAGCCGTTCTACCCTGATCTTTCTGATGAGCGAATGAAGTCACCAGTCGCGCTTGTTCACTCGCGCTTCTCAACAAATACGTTCCCATCTTGGCCGCTTGCGCATCCTTACCGTTATATCTCACACAACGGTGAAATTAATACGGTGCAAGGCAACCGTAACTGGATGCGCGCTCGCGAAGCGATGCTGAAGAGCGATGTGATCCCGGGCGATCTGACTCGCTTGTTCCCTATTTGTGCAAATGGCGGGTCTGACTCCGGTTCATTTGACGAAGTTCTTGAACTCATTCACCTTGGTGGACGTTCGCTGCCGCACTCGATCTTGATGATGATCCCTGAAGCTTGGGAGAACCATCCGTCGATGGATCCAGCTCGTCGCGCTTTTTACGCTTTCCATTCCACCTTTATGGAGCCATGGGATGGCCCTGCCAACGTTTGCTTCACCGATGGCAGCATCATTGGCGCAGTTTTGGATCGCAATGGATTGCGTCCCGGCCGTTACTGGGTCACCAATGACGGACTCGTCGTACTTGGTTCCGAAGCGGGAGTTCTTGACCTAGATCCAGCAACCATCGTGCGCAAGGGTCGTTTACAACCAGGTCTGATGTTCTTAGTCGATACCGATGCAGGTCGAATTATTGAAGACGACGAGATCAAGGCCGAACTGGCTGCTGCCGCTCCTTATCAAGAATGGCTCGACGAAGGACTCGTGCACCTGGAAGAACTGCCTGAGCGCGAACACATCGTGCACTCCTCAGGCTCGGTTGCGCGACGTCAGCAAACTTTTGGCTACACGGATGAAGAACTCAAGATTCTTCTCGATCCGATGGCTCGTAGCGGGTTAGAAGCGATTGGTTCGATGGGCACGGATACGCCAATCGCCGTCCTTTCTGCGCGTCCACGGTTGCTGTTCGATTACTTCCATCAGCTCTTTGCGCAAGTAACGAACCCACCGCTAGATGCAATTCGCGAAGAGATCGTTACTTCTTTGTATTCCACGATCGGCTCTGAAGGCAACCTGCTACAAGCCGGCCCTGCGCATTGCGAGCAAGTCACGTTGCCATTTCCCGTGATTGACAATGACGAGCTTGCCAAAATTTTGCACATTAATGATGACGGAGAACATCCGGGCTTTGCTGCAACTAAAATTGAAGGCTTATATGAAGTGGCCGGTGGGGGAGAAGCGCTGGAATTGCGTCTGAAAGAAATCTTCCATGAAGTAGATGAGCACATTCGTGCCGGCAAGCGTTTCATTGTGCTTTCTGACCGCGATAGCGATGCCGACCGCGCACCAATTCCGACCTTGTTGCTCACATCGGCTGTGCATCATCACTTGGTGCAAACAAAAGCACGCACGATGGTGACCATCCTTGTTGAAGCCGGTGATGTGCGAGAAGTTCACCATTGCGCATTGCTCGTTGGTTACGGTGCGGCAGCGGTGAACCCATACTTGGCCCTTGAAACCGCTGAAGACATGGCACGACGTGGAGTCTTTGGCGATATCACTCCTGAATATGCAACACGCAACATGATTAAGGCCCTTGGTAAAGGCATCTTGAAGGTCATGTCCAAGATGGGTGTGTCAACAGTTGCGTCCTACCGTGGTGCCCAGATTTTCGAAGCTGTCGGCTTAAGCCAAGAGCTCGTGAATGCATATTTC
>CANJCG010000180.1 GCA_947472655.1 Actinomycetota bacterium | reverse complement strand
TGGTAACTGCAGCATTCGAATCTTGCCGTAGTCCTTGAGTGGATCCGAACTCACTGACATGAATGCGGCAAGAGTTTGTCGTCGCTGCGGAGCAAAGGTTGATGTCAGCGAGAACGCCGGCAAGGTCTGCCCCGGCATCTGCAATGTCAAGTAATAAGGCGGCTGGTAGACCTGAGCAGGTGACACAGTTGGATCAAAGGGAACGATCCACGCATCAGTGCCGTTGTAGAACGTCGACGCATCCGTCACGTGGTAGCGACTCAAGATTGTGCGCTGAACCTTGAACACATCTTGTGGGTACCGCACATGAGAAAGCAAGTCAGGTGACATCGCCGAACGAGGCTGCACGGTGTCAGGGAAAGCCTTCATCCAAGTCTTCAGAACCGGGTCAGTTTGATCCCAGCTATAGAGCGTGACTGTGCCGTCATACGCGTCAACAACAGCCTTAACTGAGTTACGCATGTAGTTAATCTGATCAAGTGGCGTGATGCCATTTCCGACGGTTCGGGTATTGAGCGAGTCACTCGTTGCATCGGCTAGAGAAACCCGACTTGAGTACGGGTAGTTATTCGATGTGGTGTAACCATCGATGATCCATTGAATCTTGCCATCAACCACCGCTGGGTAGGGATCTTGATCAAGGGTGAGCCACGGTGCAACCTTGGCAACGCGAGTCAGTGGATCACGCTCATACAAGATTCTAGATTCTGGATTGACCAAGTCTGACAACAAAATATTTGAGTCCTGGAACTTGGTGGCGAAGAGCAAGCGCGTAAAGAACGAACCCATCGCTACGCCGCCGCTGCCTTGATAGGTGTAGTTCTTTTGGCCGGTCGGGCTGGCATCGTCTGGGTAATCCAGCTCAACTGGAGCAGAACCCTTTGGCGCACCGACAATGCTGTAGAGCGGCGAATTTTCACCGAAGTACACCCGAGGCTGCTTAGCTGACAGCGTGCCGGATGGTGGAATATTACTTGCGAAGAAGTCTGGCTGACCGGAATCTTGCACCGTGTTGTCATACGCAGCCACAAACCCGTAGCCATGAGTGAACACAGCCTTGTCGTTTGTCCAGTTGCGTTGACCGTCAGTAATGCCATTCAGATTAATCTCACGCACAGCAACAACTGCACCAGTTGATTTATTGTTCATGTTGTAGCGATCAATATCCAACTTGTCATTGAATGAGTAATAGCCACGAATCTGCTGCAACTGGTTAAACGTAGGCGACACGATCGCCGGATCAAGAAGCCGAATATTGCTCAGCGTTCCTTGGCTTGCTGCCAAGACCTTTGTTGTCGGAGGCGCAACTGTGCCTGGGTAATCGGCAACTTCTGAATCAGCAACGTTGTAAGCATCACGGGTGGCTTCGATGTTGCGGGTGATGTACGGCTGCTCTTTTACGAGTTCACTGGGGCGAACCTGGAATTGCTGAACAAAGAGTGGGTACAGCACACCAACGACCACGGCAGTCAACACCATGAGACCAAGACTGATGAACGCCAATGCCCAAGAGCGACGAAACGCATTAAACACAAAGAGCAAACCAACAATGATTGCAATAAACGTCAAAATATTAAGTGATGGCAAAACTGCATGAACGTCTGTGTATTTCAAGCCGGTAAATCCAGTGACCAACGACTGACTTTGCGTTTCAAGCGCAAATCGATCAAACCAGTATGACGCTGCCTTGAGGAAAAGTATCAACGCGATCAAAACTGAGATTTGAGTTTGAGCAGCGCCTGTTGCGCGATCACCCTTGGGCTGAAGGCGAAGACCGCCATACAGGTACTGCGCCACGATAGCCGCGATCAAACTAAGAATGAGTACTGCAAACCCAAAGCCAAGGAGGTACTGCACAAATGGCAAGACAAACGTGAAGAAAGAGAGATCCATGCCGAACTGCGGATCAACAACACCGAAGTCTGTGGCATTGCGCCACTGCAAATAGATATCCCATTCGGCAGAAGCGGCAAAGCCAGCGAACAATCCCATTACGACTGAGATGCCAATGGCTAGACGAGTGCGAAAAGGCTCAACCGCATCGCGGTAGCGCTGGAGACTGGCCTGCTCTGGGGTCATGCCACGGAATTCAGGTCGCGTGCGCCAAGCCCACCACATCACGATAAAGAGCACGACAGCCATGAAGACTGCAAAAACGACGAAAAGAATTACCTTGGTGAAGATTTGAGTTGTGAAGACGGAACTCTTGCCGAGCGACTCAAACCAGAGCAGATCCGTGTAGAAGCCTGTGAAGATTACGAAGGCAACGACAAGTACGCCCAGGATGATGACGGTCGGGAGCAATACTCCCCCACGCCTTCGCTCACCTCCCGTAGTTGGAGTTGAGGGGGCAGATTCGTCTGAAAAGTTAAAAGCCACGTGGCGAATGTATGTCAGATACCTACTGGAGTGAAGGGCAGGCCGGCACTTTTTTCCCAGTTGTCCATTTTTGAACCGCTTCGATGGCCTGAGTCAGGTTTTTTACGGGGGTAACGGTCAACCCGGCAGGCACATGGCCAGCCGCTTCCTTGCAATTGCCTTCTGGCATCAGGAACAACCTCGCCTGCGTGGCACTAGCCCCGGCGAGCTTTTGGCGAATGCCTCCAATAGGGCCCACTGTGCCATCCGGCTTGATGGTTCCCGTGCCCGCAATGATTTTGCCTGCCATTAAATCTTCAGGAATCAGTTTATCGATCAAACCCATGGTCAGCGTGAGACCAGCACTTGGACCCCCGACCCCATCAACATTGAACTTCACATCAAAATTTGGTTCGTACAAGACGCCGATGCCAATGCCGATGTAAGGAGTCTTCTTATCTTGCGGACTCACAGCCGACGTCACTTGCACGTCTTGCGGCTTGCCATCGCGCTCGATGCTGAAAGCGAAAGTTGTGCCCACGGGCGCACTCTGAATCAATTGCGTTATTTGCTGTGACTCCGTGATCGCGGTGCCATCCACACTCACGACTACGTCGCCTGCTTGCAGTTTGCCGGTGGCAGGAGCATCTCCACCAACTTGCGAAACGACGACGTGCTTCGTCGTTGGGATCTTGAGGTAAGTC
>CANJCG010000179.1 GCA_947472655.1 Actinomycetota bacterium | reverse complement strand
GAGGGTGGAATGAAGGCTGTAGTCGCAGCTCTAGCGGCAAATCTTGGAATCGCCGTCAGTAAATTCGTTGCATTCGCCTTTACTGGTTCTTCTTCGATGCTTTCTGAAGCAATTCACTCTGTGGCGGATTCTGGAAACCAAATTTTGTTGCTTATCGGTAATAAGCGAAGCCATAAACCTGCAGATGAGCACCATCCTTTTGGCTACGGCCGTCGACGCTACGTGTACGGCTTCATTGTGTCGATCGTGCTCTTTATGGTCGGTGGTGTCTTTTCTCTGTATGAAGGTATTCACAAGTGGCAGCACCCTGAGGGCCTAGAAGACTGGTGGATTGCTGTTGTCGTGCTTGTCATGGCGATTGTTCTTGAAGGATTCTCGTTTCGAACGGCCATTCGTGAAGCTAATAAATCACGAGGGAAGCGTTCATTTTTTCGTTTCGTCAAGGATGCTCGTCAGCCTGAGCTGCCGGTGATCTTGCTTGAAGATGCGGGAGCACTTCTCGGTCTTGTGTTTGCCTTGATTGGTGTTGGCTTTGCTGTAATTACCGGCAACGGTCGCTTTGATGCGATGGGCGCGATGGCGGTTGGTACGTTGTTGATCGTCATAGCTATTTTCTTATCGGTGGAAATGACAGCAATGCTGGTCGGCGAGAGTGCTCTTCCTGAAGAGGTTGCAGCCATCCGAGCCGCACTTGAATCGTCACCCGGGGTGTTGCGAGTCATTCATCTGCGCACGATTCACGTAGGACCAGATGAGCTTCTTGTTGGCGCCAAGATTGCCGTTGCTCACAGCAACACCGGCATCGAGATAGCCCAAGATATTGACGATGCCGAAAAAACATTACGCGCTGCTGTACCTAGTGCGCGCTACGTCTTCTTAGAACCTGATATCGATCGGACGCCCAACCACACCACGATCCCGTCCGCGTAGAAAGCGCACTCGCTCAAAGCAGCTGACGTACATCGCACACTTGACATGCTTGAATCCAGCCAAATAGATTCCGGAAGTGACGCACCCTTTCGCAGACGCAACTTGGCTCGAGCATGCCGTGGCAGCCAAGGGATTCATGCCTGCTGACGAAGGTCTACTGCTGCATCAAGTTGCTCTTGAACGACTTCTTCATGGCCCCGCACTTGAAATCGGATCGTATTGCGGCAAATCCGCCGTGTATCTGGGCGCTGCTGCCAAGCAGGTTGGCGGCGTGGTCTTCAGCCTGGATCACCATCGCGGCTCTGAGGAGAACCAGGCCGGCTGGGAGCACCACGACCAGACCCTTGTCGACCCTGAGTTTGCGCAGATGGACACCTTGCCAACCTTTCGCCGCACCCTTGCCCTAGCAGGGCTGGAGCAGCAGGTGGTGGCCATCGTTGGCGCGAGTACCACGGTGGCGCGCAACTGGCGCACCCCCTTGTCCTTGCTTTTTATCGATGGCGGGCATGGCGAGGAGCCAGCGCAGGCTGACTACTCAGGCTGGGCGCACTGGGTGATGTCTGGCGGCGTGTTGGCGATTCACGATGTCTTCCCTGATCCCGCCGACGGAGGCCAGGCTCCCTACCACGTCTTTCTGCGAGCAGTGGCAAGCGGCAGTTTCACCGAATTGGTCACTCTTGGCTCATTGCGCCTGCTAACGCGGACGTCCGGACAAGCTGGGGACGGGGTCCAATGACGGACAGCCGCACTCCAGTGCGAGTTCGCTCAAGGATTGTCCGAAGTCATCCCCGCGCATGATGCCTGAAGCCGCGGTGCACTGACCGAAACGTGCACCCAAGGCGTCGACAGCCAGAATCACTGCCGCAGCGGTGTAAGTGGTGTGTTCCACTGGCCAGTATTGGTTGTGCGTTGGTGCTTCACCAAACACCCAGCCTGTCCAATACCGTCCGTGCGCATCGCGCAGATGCTGCATATCGGCGAGCAGAGTCAAAGCCCGTTCGTGGTCACCGATCGCATCAAGAGCCATCGCCAACTCGCAGGTTTCAGCGCCGGTCACCCAAGGATTGGTGTCAACGCATCGAATCCCCAACCCGTCAACGACAAAGTCCTCCCAACGGGAGGCCAACAAGTCTTTTGCGCGCTGTCCGCGTACTGCGCCGCCCAAGATCGGGTAATACCAGTCCATGGAAAACGTTGACTTATCTGCGAAACAGGAAGGATGTTCCCTGATCGCATGTCCCAATCGACCGCCAGCTAATTCCCATTCCGGTTGGGGATGGTTGAGTACGTTCGCGATCGCAAGTCCGGCACGCAAGGAATGATAAATACTTGAGGATCCCGCAAGCAGAGCGAAGCTCTCAGTCGGCGTCCAGTTAATTCCGCCGAAGGCAAGCTGCTGGGAGACCACCCAATCCAGACCCGCCTGCACGGCCGGCCAGAGTTGCTCGACGAATGCCCGATCTTCGCGTATCAACCAGTGGTGCCACACACCAACAGCGAGGTAGGCCGACATGCTGGCTTCGGCTCGGTCATCGATCACTTCGCCGCCGATAATCTTCATCGGCCACGACCCGTCGGAGCGCTGCATGGTGGCAACCCAGGCGTAAGCACGTTCAGCTGCGTTGACTTCACCGCCAACGAGCATCGCCATGGCCGCTTCAACATGGTTCCAGATGTCGGTGTGCTCACCGACAGCCCACGGCACTGCGCCGCAGGGCTCCTGCACTGCGGCGATTGCCGATGCAGTCTGTGCTACTTCGGCGGAGGTCAAGATACCTGCGATGCTGGGGATCTGCGCGTGAGAGTTCATTGGGAAACGGGCTTTCGAAAGTACAACACCAGACTCTTGCCGATCAGGGGATCCAGAATCCGTCCCGCGAACCTCAGGATTCGGGGCTGATGCACGATTTCCCAGACAAGCATCCGGTGATAAGTGCGTGCAAGCGGATGATCATCCTTTTTGACGCCAACAGCGCATTTGATCCACCAATACGGGGAGTGCAGTCCGTGTGCATAACTACGGCCTTCATAGGCAAGCCCAGCTGCACGTAGCTTGTCGATAAGTTCGGTATCGGTGTAGATGCGAACGTGGCCGCCTTCAACTTCGTGATACTCATCAGATAAGCGCCAATTGATCACTTCGGGAAACCATCGAGGCACAGAAACCGCCATCGTTCCGCCGG
>CANJCG010000178.1 GCA_947472655.1 Actinomycetota bacterium | reverse complement strand
GTGGTCGATGAGCAGCATCGCTTTGGTGTTGAACAGCGAGCAGCACTTGCAGCGAAAGCGATTGATGGCACTCGTCCACACGTGTTAGTTATGACGGCCACCCCAATTCCTCGCACAGTTGCCATGACTGTGTTTGGGGATCTAGATATCTCCACACTTGAAGGTCTTCCTGAAGGTCGCGCAGGTGTCACTACCCACGTTGTGCCAATGAAAGAAAAGCCTGCCCATGTTGATCGCGCATGGGAACGAGTTCGTGAGGAAGTTGCTGGAGGGCATCGAGTGTTCGTTGTGTGTCCGCGAATCGGAGATGACGAAGGAGACGAAGACTTACTCGAATTAGAAATTGACGATGAGGCGGAGACTAAACGTCAGGTGGCTTCGGTACTAGACACTGCGGAGTACCTGGCTCGTGGCCCATTAGCGGGACTGCGCGTTGGAATTATGCACGGTCGAATGTCGTCAGATGACAAAGATGCCGCGATGTCGGCATTCGCGAATGATCATTTGGATCCGGGCATTGACGTACTGGTATCAACTACTGTTATTGAGGTCGGAGTCGATGTTCCTAATGCAACTGCGATGGTGGTGCTAGACGCAGATCGTTTCGGTATCTCACAATTGCACCAACTTCGAGGGCGAGTGGGACGCGGAAAATTCCCGGGGCTGTGCTTGCTTTTGACTCAGGCAGACGCAGGGTCACCAGCTCGGCAACGTCTCGATGCTGTGGCCTCGACAACCGATGGATTTGAATTAGCTCGCCTTGATCTCGCCCAACGACGCGAAGGCGATGTCCTTGGTGCTTCGCAATCAGGTCGGCGTTCTTCACTCAAACTCTTGCAGGTGGTGACTGACGTTGAAGTGATCCAAGAAGCGCGCGCGGCAGCGAATATTTTGATTTCAGATGATCCGAATCTGGGCTCACATCCAGATCTTCGAGCAGCTCTTGCTGAGCTTGTTGCTGAAGATCAGGCAGAATTTATGGAGAAGGCATGACGCGAATCATCGCCGGTCAGGCAAAAGGTCGCCGGCTTTTGGTGCCGGCCAAAGGAACCCGTCCAACCTCTGATCGGGTTCGTGAATCCCTTTTTAACACCTTGACCAGTGAGTTACTAGCCGACGATCGACCTTGGAGCACCCATTCAGTGTTGGATCTGTATGCAGGCAGTGGAGCCCTGGGCATTGAAGCGGCGAGTAGAGGGGCTCAGCCGGTCTTGCTTGTAGAGAAAGCCCGGCTGGCAGCAGAAGTCATTCGAAAAAATATTGATCTGGTTGGGCTTCCTGGGTTGCAACTTTTTTCGGCGGGCGTGGCTGATCTCTTGAGCCGAACACCGAGTGTGGCGTTCACGCTGGTATTTGCCGATCCGCCCTATGACGTCTCGGCAGGTTCACTTCGCGAACTTTTGAATTCTCTGGTTGACTCCGGCTGGGTAGCACCTCTAGCCCGGGTTGTAGTTGAGCGACCAACTTCGGATCCAGAAGCACCTTTTCCCGATTTCTGGGTGGACTTTTCACAACGCAGGTATGGGGACACAACTCTTTGGTACGGTCGCGCCACCAACACGACGGGAGAATGAACGGTGCGTAGAGCAGTTTGCCCAGGATCTTTTGATCCGGTGACCAACGGGCATCTCGATGTTTTTGCCAGGGCAGCGAAACTGGCTGACGAGGTTGTCATCGTGGTGGCGATTAATAAAAACAAGTCCGGCACCTTCAGCATTGATGAGCGTATGGAAATGTTGCGCGAAGTGGTGTCTCCCTACCCAAATATTCGTGTTGATTCCTTTATGGGTTTGCTCGTTGACTATTGCAAAGACCATGACGTCCAGTCGATTATTAAGGGTCTTCGCGCAGTGACTGACTTCGATTATGAGTTGCAGATGGCCCAAATGAACTACCGGCTGACCGGAATCGAGACGCTGTTTGTCTCAACGAACCCGATCTATAGCTATCTCTCATCGAGCCTGATCAAGGAAGTTGCCAATTTCGGTGGCGATATCGACGGTTTGCTCCCAGGTACAGTCCAAGATCGCCTCTTGGCGCGCATTGCCGAGAACAAGAAATAACCAGACTTTTCGCTAGTTCGTGAGACCGTAGGGGCCGAACGCATCAGGATCGATGCCGTTTGGGCAGCTGTTGCGCGCATTGGTAGGGAGTGGTTATGGATCTGCAAGACCGGTTAGAAGAACTCGCCGTCGTCATTGAAGATGCCAAGGCCATGCCGCTTTCGGCTTCCTGCATCGTTAATCGTCAGCAGCTCTTGGACCTCATCCAAGAGGTCCGGCAGCTCCTGCCAGAGTCGGTTTACCGCGCTGACGAGTTGCTTGCTGACCGCGAAGCAGTGGTCCAAGACGGTCGCCGTGAGGCTGACCGCATTTTGGAACGTGCTCGTGGCGAGGCTGATCGTATGGTCGCTGAGCACGAGGTCTATTTGGCCGCCGTGGCTGAGGCTGAAGCAATCCGCTCAGCGGTCGATGATGAAACCACCACTATGCGCCGTGAAACAGACGATTACATTGATGCCAAGCTCGCCACCTTTGAGATCACTTTGCAGAAGACCCTGCAGACCGTAGACCGCGGCCGCGAGCGCCTGCGTAGCCAGATGTATCAAGAATTGGCACCCACAGGTGAACTTGAGCCTGACTTTGGCGGCGGCTTCTACGACGACCAGCAGTAGGTCGCCTTCCTTTCCCGGCTTTGGGGAACCTAGCTCTACCCGGTACTCTTGCCTGTCAGCCTCTAGCGAGGTCCTGATTGCCTGGGGCAACGTTGCCACTGGTTGATCCAAAAGGGGAGTTTTGACCAGCCTCGATCCAAGAAACGCACTCGTGCTTGACACGGATGCGCTTGGCCTGCCACGTAGGCCTGGTTCGATGGTCGAAGTTTCCCGGACGGCGCCAGCACCAAGCGATCTGGGCGTAGCAATGGCCAGAGTTATTCAAGATTCACCGATCGAGATGGAACTTCGTCTTGAAGCGGTGATGGAGGGTGTTTTGGTTAGCGGGGAAGTGGATCTGGAAATCAGCGCAGAATGTGCGCGCTGCCTAGAGCCACTGACCTGGGAGGAAACGGTCGATATCAGCGAGCTATTCGCCTATCCCGCCACGGATTCCCGGGGCGCGGTTGTCGAGGAGCC
>CANJCG010000177.1 GCA_947472655.1 Actinomycetota bacterium | reverse complement strand
TAGGCGAAGTCATCGGTTGGCGCTCATCAGAGCTCGACCTTCGTGAACGAGATGCCACCTTCAGTGCCATCAGCGAGGCTAAGCCTGACATCGTGATTGATGCAGCAGCAAAAGTCGGCGGCATCATGGCCAACTCAACGTTCCCGGTTGAATTCTTGCGTGACAACGTCTTGATTCAGACCAACATCATGGATGCCGCACACGCGATCGATATCGATCGCCTGCTGTTCCTGGGTTCGTCATGCATTTACCCTCGTGCCGCAACTCAGCCGATCCGTGAATCCTCACTCATGACCGGACCTCTCGAGCCAACCAATCAGGCTTATGCCATGGCAAAGATTTCAGGCATCTTCTACATCGAAGCGCACCGCACTGAATACGACCGCCACTGGATTTCGGCTATGCCAACAAATCTCTACGGTCCGGGCGATAATTTCGACTTACAAAGTTCACATGTGTTGCCGGCCTTCATTCGCCGCTTTCACGAAGCCAAACTCTCTGGCGCGCCTTCGGTCACAGTGTGGGGCACCGGCACTCCACGCCGCGAGTTTCTGCACGTTGACGACCTAGCGGATGCGTGCCTGATGCTGTTAAAGAAATATGACTCGCACGAAACAATCAACGTTGGGCTTGGCGATGACATGCCAATCAAAGAACTCGCAGAAACGGTTGCGGCTGTCGTTGGCTACGAAGGTACGATTGAATGGGACTCAAGCAAACCCGATGGCATGCCACGCAAGCTGCTCGACACCACACGCATTAATGAATTGGGTTGGCAGCCAAAGATTTCGCTGCATGATGGCATCACGTCGACCTACGCCTGGTACCTAGAAAACTACGCGTAACCACTACTTCGACCTCTGGAGGAATTGTGGGCGGAAATACCAACGCGACCCCACCCGTGCAAGTACTTCTCGCCGGGCGGGCAGCAGTACTCGTTCGGCTGACGTGCAAGTCTGGGATGCGCCCAGCACTTCTGGAAGTGTTGAATAAATATGTTGATCGCCTAGACGAGGAACCTGGCACCGAGTTCTACACCTTGTCGATCGATCCCGACAGTGACAATCTGGTGTGGTTGTATCAAGTCTATGCAAATGACGAAGCCCAGGTAGAACACCAACAGGCGCCTGCCCTTGCTGAGCTTCTTCCAGCAATGCAAGACTTACTTAACGAACCACCTGCGATTCTTCGGATGTCGCCACTTCGGATGTCGTTGCAGGAAACGATTTTGAGTGACAACTTCGAGCTATAATTATTCGGCTGTAGTTACTCGCCGTTCGTTTGAATGCTTTTCATGGTTGCTATCTCTAAGCTCTGACTATCGATGACGTTCTGCGCAAGTGACTTCACACCTGAATCCTTGGTTGTTACAAGTACCGCACGAGCCATCGAGACTGCGCCTTCGTGATGTTGGATCATCATCTGCAACCACAAACGATCAAAACCTGGTCCGCTTAAACTCGACAGAGTTTCCATGTCTGCATCGGTCATCATTCCCACCTCTGACATGTTCATGTGACCCATGTGGTCGTTGTTCATAACCTCCGGTGCTCCCCATGAGGTGAGCCAGTCGCGCATCGTCTTGATCTCAGGATCTTGGGCACTTTTGACTTGATCGGCAAGGTCTTTGACCGCATTTGAATCTGCTTGAGACAAGGCCATATTCGCCATCTCAATGGCTTGCTGGTGATGTTCGATCATTAATTGCGAGAAAGCGATGTCGTCGGCTTGAGAATTCGCATTCACTGAAGACGAGGCAGAAGTGACCATCGGCATTGGGGTTGGAACTACGACTGTCTCCGAACCACAAGCCGAGAGAAGTCCAGCAAGAGCAGTGGCCGTGGAGCCAATAGCAATCAATCGTGTGCGCATACGTATAACCATACGTTACGAAAACGGTGGTCGATCATCTAGTTTGATACTCGCTCGACCTGCAGTTCGCCAAAGTTTCGCTGTGGCATCCTTATCTGCCTCGGTAACTAAGTTTCCCATCACCCGAAGTGCAATAGTCATGAGAAACTTTGAACGCATTCCAACCGGGCCAAAAGTCTTTATAAAACCTGGCACGGTGAGCAAGCCCGCGATACGGCGAGCAATCGAGAATGCGATTCCATACTGCGCAAGAAGTTGAGCAGGCCATACCGCGGTGAGATCAGCGTTGGGATTGTTCGCAGTTTCCAGGAGAAGTTGCGCTGCTAGATGACCGGTTTCAAGGCCGTAATCAATGCCTTCACCGTTGAGAGGATTCACACAACCTGCTGCATCACCAATAAAGACCCAGTTCTTCCCGGCAATATTGCTGACGGCCCCACCCATGGGAAGAAGTGCTGAAGAAAAATCCTTAAGGTCACCTTCGAGATTCCACAAATCTCGCTGTTGATCTGTGTACAACTCGGTGAGTGAGCGCAAATTAATGTCAGCGGGCCGCTTGTTTGTTGCCAGCGTGCCCACACCAATATTCACTTCGCCATCCGCAAGTGGAAAAATCCAGCCGTATCCTGAGAGCACTTCATTCTTTTCGCCCCGCAGTTCAAGATGCGAGGAAATCCACTGATCTTTGGATCGGCCACTGTCGATATATGCCCGCCCTGCAACTCCATAAGCCGTGTCTTTGTGCCACTGCCGACCAAGAGTTCTACCAAGCTGCGATTTCGCTCCATCTGCAACCACCAGACGCTTGCAACGAATTTCTTTCGTGATTTTCTTGCCGTCTTCTCTGATTTCAAAAGTCACAGCTACAACGCGACCATTTTCTGTCACCACATCAACGGCCCGATAACCATCAGCTGCAATCGCGCCCGACTCCAAAGCAACTTCACGAATTTTTGCGTCAAGTTCCATTCTTGGAACAGCAGACCCATAGTTGGGCAGTGAACCACCAGGCCAGGGCAGGAGCAATGTTTGTTTAAATCCTGCGGCCCGTAGACCAAGATTTCTGGGCTGGGTTGCTAGCCAATCACCTAGCCCCAAGTGCTGAAGTTCGGCAACCGCTCGGGGCGTAAGCCCGTCTCCACAAGTTTTATCTCTAGGGAAATACTTAGCATCAGCCAACACCACATCAAGGCCAAATCGTGAAGCCCAAGCAGCTGCTGCCGCCCCGGCCGGGCCAGCCCCAATAACCAAAACATCGGTTTCGGTGGGCACGGTCAAGGACACAAGGATGATT
>CANJCG010000176.1 GCA_947472655.1 Actinomycetota bacterium | reverse complement strand
GTGATGCTGCGCTCGCGGACCGGGCGAGTGATCATGCCAGCTTGGCAAAAACGACAACCGCGTGTGCATCCTCGGAAAATTTCAACGCTTAATCGCTCATGCACGGTTTCAGCGAGCGGAACCAGCGGGGCCTTTGGGTAAGGCCAAGCGTCGAGATCCATCAGCGTGTGCTTGGAAACGCGCCATGGCACATCTGGACTCGTTGGCACCACCCGCTGAATGCGACCATCCGGAAGATAAGAAACGTCGTAGAACTTTGGAACATAAGCAACGCCAGAAGTGGCAATTGACAACAACAGGCCATCGCGTCCGCCGGGTTGTCCATCATTTTTCCATTGCTGTACGAGTTCAGTGATCTTCAATACAGCTTCTTCGCCATCGCCGATCACTGCTGCATCGATAAATTCAGCAATTGGCTCAGGATTGAATGCGGCATGCCCACCTGCAACAACTACGGGGTGATCGATCGTGCGATCTTTGGCAAAGATAGGAATTCCAGCTAGGTCAATTGCCGTCAACATATTGGTGTAACCAAGCTCAGTTGAAAAAGAAAGCCCAAAGAGATCGAAGTCGCCAACGGATCGATGTGCATCAACAGTGAACTGCGGAACTCCTGCATCGCGCATCAGCTTCTCAAGGTCAGGCCAAATTGAGTAGGTGCGCTCAGCGAGTGCGTTCGGAAGTTCATTGATGATTTCGTAAAGGATTTGAACACCTTGATTCGGCGCACCAACTTCGTACGCATCCGGGTACATGATCACCCAGCGCACGTCGACGGATTCCCACGGCTTCACGACAGCATTGAGCTCGCCGCCGACATATTGAATCGGCTTTGAAACCATGGGGAGCAACGCCTCCACTTCATTGAAGATGGAAGCGCCTTTTACTCGAGCATCTATAACGGTCACCTGGAGAGTCTACGTTGCTTTCAACTAGGGCAGTTGTTGCTGGCTATGTAATCGGACGTTCTGAAGTAATCCGACGGCTATCCAGACGGCCATCATCGACGTGCCTCCGGCTGACACAAAGGGCAGCGGAACACCCGTGATTGGCATGATTCCTAGCGTCATGCCAATATTTTCAAACATCTGAAAGGCCAGCCAAGCCACGATTCCCGTTGACACCAGCCGGCCATACATGTCGTCAGCCTTCATGGCAATGACAATCGCGCGCCAAAGAACGATGCCTAAAAGGAGGATGAGAATCCCGGCACCGATGAAGCCCAGCTCTTCTCCGGCCACCGTGAAGATGAAGTCACTTTCATTGACCGGAACGAAGCGCCCCTGAGTTTGAGGACCATTAAAGAGCCCAAAACCAAACCAGCCACCGCCACCAATAGCGATCCTGGCCTGTGTTGAGTTATACGCAATGCTGCTTGCATCAGCGGTTGGATTTATGAACGAGGTCAGCCGGTCAACTTGATACTGCTTCAACAGCCCCAGTTGAATTGCCAGGAGCACGCCAAAAATTGAACTCAGCAGCAGCCCAATCAGCCATTTCGTGCGAGCCCCACTTACCGCGATTACCGCAAGGGCGACTGATCCAAGGATCAGCACGCTGCCTGTATCGTTTTGCACCAAAATAATGAGCAAAGGCAAAACTGCAACTCCAAGAGCAAACATCACATCTTTGTCTGCAGGTTCCTGATCTGCCCGATCTTTTTCAGACAGAATCACAGCCATCATCAAGATGACGGCAATCTTCACAAATTCCGAGGGCTGAATGGTGAAGCCACCAGGTAGTTGAATCCAGGCGCGTGCACCTGCGATCTTTGTTCCAAGCCCTGGAACAAAGACTAAAAGCAAAGAGAATGTCGAAATTGCATAGATCACTGGCGTATAAGCACGTAACCATCGGTAGTCCAACCGAGAAGCAACATAACAAAGCGCTAAACCTAAAACAATATTGATTACATGTTTCTTGAGATAGGACTGTGGATCAGTTGGCGAGGCAAGGTCTGCAAGGCTTGCCGACCACACCAACATTGCGCCAAGAATTGTTGCGGCTAAGGCTGCCGCTAACAGGACCCAATCGAGGTCGCGCAAGGACACCCCACCGCTACTTGTGGGCGAGAAGCGCTGATCACTTGAACTCGTGACCGAAAACATACTCATCAGTTCACCCCTGAATTCTTACCCTTTGGCGCAACTGGAGTGCCATCTGGTCGCACTTTCGGCAAATCAAGTTTTGGCATTCCCCCGACGAGAATGCTCTTCGCCGAGTTCACTGATTTTCCGCTCACACCGAATAGCGCCTCATAGATCTTGCGCACGCTGGGACCTGAAGTTCCCGAACCGGTACCGCCTTCAGCCACCATCATGACGATCGCGTACTTGGGGTTGTTTGCAGGTGCGTAGGACGCGAACCAAGATGTGGACACCTTGTTGCCGGTGACCTGTGCTGACCCAGTCTTTGATGCAACTGGGATCTGCACGAACGGGAAGCCAGCAAACGGAGTCTTTCCTGACCCTCTCACGGTGACTCCTGGTAACGCAGCCTGCAGAAAATCAATTGCCGATTTCGGAGCCGCAATCTTTGACTTGACCACCGGCGCAAAGTTTTCCAGCACCTTGCCTTCAGGGCCTATGACACCCTTGACCACTCGAGGTTGGTACACGGTTCCACCATTTGCAATTGCTGAATAGACCATTGCCATCTGCAACGGAGTAACAACCGTGTCACCTTGTCCAATAGCGGCATTCAATGCATCTCCCTCGCGCCATCGGAATCCGTCTGCACAATTTTCTTTATCCAACGCGGTATAGAAGTTTGCCAATGTTGGGTTGGTCTTACGCGTTTCTGAATAACCGTCGAGCGCATTCGCGCACCAACTGTCTTTCTTGCTATCCCAGTTCTCTGCCTTGAATAGTCGACTCGCAACACGTCCACTTGATTCACCCGGTAAGTCAACCCCTGTCTTAGTACCAAGACCAAACGACTTCGCCATATTGGCAATCGGATCTGGTGCGGTGCGCTCAGCACTCAGCCCGCCACCTTGCTTCCACATCGTGTCAGCGATGCCATAAAAGACGGTGTTACACGAAACTTCTAGAGCACGAGCGAGGGAAATTGCTCCGTATCCACGGGATTCATAATTTCGGAAGGTTTGATTTCCGGCCTTGTACTCATTGGGGCATCTGTACTGCCCGTAAAGATTGAATTTTTCTTTCGCAGCAGC
>CANJCG010000175.1 GCA_947472655.1 Actinomycetota bacterium | reverse complement strand
TGATCCTGAGCTGGTTACGGCTGCCACTGAGTCGCTGCGTGCCGCTGGACATCGCGTGTCTGCTGTTATTCCGGTGGATCTTTACGGGAGTCCTTGCAATTATTCCGAGCTCGTGCGGGTTTGTTCTTCGTTGGGCCTACCGATGCTTGAAGACGCAGCCGAAGGGCTGGGTGCAAGTTTTGGTGATTCGATGCTTGGCACCTATGGGCGCGCAGGAGTGTTGTCGTTTAACGGAAACAAACTCATCACCACAACAGGTGGCGGAATGTTGGTCACAGACGATGGAGATTTCGCTGCCAAGGTGCGTCATTGGTCGACTCAGTCGCGTGAAGATTTTCCTTGGTATGAACACGAGGAAATCGGTTACAACTATCGGCTTAGCAATGTGTTAGCTGCACTTGGACGCTCTCAGTTGCGACGGGTGCCAAGCGAAGTTGATACACGACGTGCCACACGCGAGTTGTATCGCTTGCTGTTTGCAGATCTTCCTGGAGTCAAGATTCAGTCAGACCCTTCATGGGGTCGCTCAAATGCTTGGCTGACCGTGGCGCGCTTTGATCCGTCTATTTATCCAGATGCACCAACGCTTATTCGCGAATTCTTGGAAACCCACAACATTGAATCCCGGCCCGTATGGAAGCCAATGCATCAACAACCGGTGTTCCGATCTAACCCAACTTTCTTGTCTGGAGTCGCAGATTCAATTTTCTTCGATGGTTTATGTCTGCCATCAGGAACAGGGCTTGCTGCATCAGATATAGAACGCATCGCTGCACTTGTTATTCAATGCTTGAAGTCGTGACACGTATGTATTGCGGGTTCTTCAAACGAGTGTTAGACGTTGTGCTCTCGTTGCTCGGCTTAATTTTATTGTCGCCGGTCTTTCTCATCGTTTGGATTCTTGTTCGTCGTAAATTGGGAAGTCCTGCAGTGTTTAAACAGGTGCGCCCAGGACTTCATGGGCGCACGTTTACGTTAATGAAGTTTCGAACCATGCGAGTGGATGATCCCGCTGCACCACTTTCTGACGAAGAACGCTTAACTCCATTTGGCCGCAAACTGCGATCTTCGAGCCTTGATGAGGTACCAGAACTCTGGAACGTGCTGCGCGGACAGATGAGTTTGGTGGGTCCTCGTCCGTTGTTGGTCGAGTATTTGCCGCGGTATTCGCCCACTCAGGCTCGCAGACATGAGGTGCGCCCAGGAGTTACCGGTTGGGCTCAGGTGAATGGCCGTAACGCCCTAAATTGGGAAGAAAGATTCGCATTTGATGTTTGGTACGTCGATCATTGTTCACTTTCGTTGGATTTGAAGATCATATGGCGAACTGTTTCTCCTGTGTTCAAGCGTGAAGGCATTTCGTCCGAGGGCGAGGCTACGATGCCGCCTTTTCAAGGGTGAAGTACTGGCGAAGCGATAGCCTTAGCCAATGCATTATTTGGTTACAGGGCACACTGGATTCAAGGGTGCTTGGTTGACTCTGCTTTTAGAACGTGCCGGGCACGAAGTTTCTGGTTTAGCGCTAGATCCTGTACAAGGAACACTGTTCACGGCTATTGGTGCTGAATCGTTTTCTAACAAAGACCTTCGAATCGACATAAATGAAGCTTCCGCGGTTGCTTCTGCAGTCAAAGTGTTGAACCCAGATTTTGTTTTTCACATCGCAGCTCAGCCTTTGGTTCGACTGTCGTATGCAGAACCACGCAAAACTTACGAAACGAATGCAATTGGAACTCTGTCGGTTCTCGAAGCGATGGCAGCAACTCCATCTGTTAAGGCTGGGATCGTGGTCACCACTGACAAGGTCTACAAGAATGTTGGCCAGTCGCATGGTTACGTTGAAGGTGACGCCCTTGGCGGCCATGATCCTTACAGCGCATCAAAGGCAATGGCAGATATTTTGACTTCATCTTGGATCTCTTCATTTGGTGGCCCGCGCACCGCAATTGCTCGTGCAGGCAACGTCATTGGCGGCGGAGATGTCAGCGCGGATCGCCTGTTCCCAGATTTGATGCGTTCATTTAGTGCGGGAACCCCGGCTCAACTTCGCAATCCATTGGCCGTGCGGCCATGGCAGCACGTGTTGGATTGTTTAAACGGCTATGTGATGTTGGCTGAGTCGATCATGGCGACCCTCGAGCAAGGCGCTGATGCAGGAGCTTGGAACTTTGGCCCAGATTCAGAAGCTTTTCGAACTGTTGGAGAAGCAGCCGATCTAGCTGCAGCAGCGTGGGGCCCGGGGGCTTCATGGGAAGTTGATTCCAGCTCACACCCCCATGAGGCTCACATGCTGACCCTTGATGCGACAAAGGCAAAAACTGAACTCGGCTGGCATGACCGCTTGAGTTTCGAGGATTCAGTTCGCTGGACCGTTGATTGGCACAAGCGTGTTGAAGCTGGGGAATCTGCACTCAATGTGACTTTGGCCCAGATCGAGGCGTTCGAGGCTTTGGCCTAAGCATTTAAGTAGGGTCAGGGCGTGAAAGCGATTCTTCTGGCTGGTGGCCTCGGCACGCGCATGCGCGAGGAAACCGAGTATCGACCAAAGCCGATGGTTGAGGTTGGCGGGCAGCCAATTCTTTGGCACATCATGAAGAACCTGTCGAGGTTCGGAATCACAGATTTCATCATCGCCTCGGGGTACAAGAGCGAAGTGATCAATAGGTACTTCCAAGAGCATTCTGAATGGACTGCCATCTTCGCTGATCCTGCTGATTCTGGCTTGCTGAGATTCCAGGGATCGGGTGATCAAAGCACTTGGACTGTCACGGTGGCATTCACCGGTGATGAAACCAACACTGGCGGCCGAGTTTCACGCCTAGCGTCGCTGGTTGGAGACTCCACATTCTTCGTAACGTATGGCGATGGTTTGGCTGACGTTGACATGAGCGACGTCATTCGGTTGCACACAGAATCCGGTTCCTTGGCCACGCTGACTGCGGTGCAGCCCACGAGCCGTTTTGGGCTGATGGATATCGCCGAAGATGGACTTGTCACCCACTTCCGAGAGAAGCCCCGTATGAAGGATTGGGTCAGCATTGGCTACTTCATTTTCGAGCCAGCCGTGCTGGATTATTTGCACGATGACTGCGGTCTGGAAGAAGACGGGCTTGCTCGACTCGCAGCAGATGGCCAGTTGAATGCCTATCGCCACGAAGGTTTTTGGCAGCCGATGGATACGTT
>CANJCG010000174.1 GCA_947472655.1 Actinomycetota bacterium | reverse complement strand
CTTGTCATATGAAGGCTGCGGTCCTCCCGGTGCCCACGTTTCAATATTCCAAAAACGCGAAGAGTCAGGAGTCAAGACTTCGTCAGCCAACATGATTTTTCCTGCAAAGCGACCTTGCTGAGCAATTCCAAATTCAAATTTTGTGTCAGCGAGAATCAACCCACATTCAGCGGATATCTCAGCTGCACGTTCGTATACCAACAACGAGAGTCGCTTAAGTTCCTGCGCTTCCTCTTGACCAATCATGATCATCACTTCATCAAAATTGATGTTCTCATCATGCTCACCTACAGCGGCTTTTGTTGCCGGAGTGAAAATCACCTTAGGCAGAAGCGATCCATCTTTTAAACCTGGTGGCAGATTGACTCCGCTGATTGAACGTTTTTCCTGATACTCAATGAGGCCTGAACCTGTGATGTACCCGCGCACAACGCATTCCACGGGAAGCATCTCAAGCTCGGCACACACCATTGCTCGACCAGCGACTTGGTCGGGCACTCGACCTGGAGTGATGTGGTTAGGAACGATGTCTTCAAGTTGGCGAAACCACCACAGTGAAAGAGCTGTGAGAATTCGTCCTTTATCAGGGATGAGCGAAGGCAAAACATAGTCGAACGCCGAGATTCGATCACTGGCAACGAACAGCAAGCGCCCTTCAGGTGTGCGGTAAAGATCTCGCACTTTTCCTGAATACACATGCACATATTCAGGAGGCAATCCGTAGTCAGTTGCGTCAACTGTCGTCACAGAATGTCTCCTGGCGTGTAAGCAGCTGCCGCTGGATACGCTGCCGTGATAACCGAAACTCGATCAGCGATCGCTTTGACTTGGGCTCCCGCTGCGCCAGTGAATGTCAGCGGGTCAGCGATCAATGCCTGCAACTCTTCAACGGACAGCTGCAAGCGTGCATCTGCTGCAAGTCGAGCAATGAGATCATTTTCACCGACCGCTAATTCGCGCATGCTTAAGGCAACTGAAACTGCGTGCTCCTTGATTGCCTCATGTGCAACTTCACGACCGACACCCTTGCGTACCGCAGCCATTAAGACTTTAGTTGTGGACAAGAACGGCAAATAGCGCTCAAGCTCACGATCAATCACCGCAGGAAAAGCACCGAAGTCATCAAGCACCGTTAAAAAGGTTTCGAATAAGCCATCAAGTGCAAAACTTGCATCAGGCAAGGCAACGCGGCGCACGACAGAACAGGCAACATCGCCTTCATTCCATTGATTGCCAGCGAGCTCTGAAGCCATCGTCATGTAGCCGCGCAGCAGCACAGTGAATCCATTAACCCGCTCACAAGATCGTGAATTCATCTTGTGTGGCATTGCTGATGAGCCAACCTGCCCTGGCTGAAAACCCTCGGTGACAAGATCGAGACCGGCCATCAAGCGGATAGTTGTCGCGAGACTAGATGGCCCGGCGGCAACTTCGACAAAGGCTGAGAGTACGTCGAAGTCAAGGGTTCGAGGGTATACCTGACCAACGCTATTCAGTACGCGCGAAAAACCAAGATGCGCTGCAACACGTGATTCAAGTTGCTCAAGTTTTGCAGAATCACCATCGAGTAAATCGAGCATGTCTTGCGCTGTGCCTACTGGCCCTTTAATTCCCCGAAGCGGGTAGCGGCTAATGAGATTGTCGATACGTTCAAACGCAATCAGCATTTCATCTGCTGCGGAAGCGAATCGCTTACCCAGGGTGGTGGTTTGTGCAGGAACATTATGCGAACGGCCAGTAAGCGCAGTCTCTGAATATTGCACAGACAATGTGGCAAGGCGTTGAAGGGCAGCAACCGTCTTATCGCGGACGAGAAGCATCGAACTCAATACCTGCAACTGCTCAACATTTTCGGTGAGATCGCGTGAGGTCATTCCAAGATGAATGAGCTCGTGCCCCGCGAGGCCGTTGAACTCCTCGATGCGAGCTTTCACGTCATGCTTGGTTACCCGCTCACGGGCAGCGATCGACTCTAAATCAACGGAATCAATGACGGCTTCATACGATGCGATCGCCTTGGCTGGCACGTTGAGTCCGAGTTCGGACTGTGCCTTCATAACGGCAATCCACAACTGGCGTTCCATAACAATCTTGGCCTCCGGCGACCAGATCTGATTCATGGTTGCAGATGCGTACCTACCAGCCAGGACATTGGGAATTGAGGCTTTCACTGGAACATTCTTTCATGTCTATGAATCATCATGAGCCACCTACATGCCGGGTTGCCAATGACGTGAATCTCGACCTTTTCCCTCACAACATGCCAGTTTTCGCAGCCGCAGCGTGAGCGAGTGAGCTTTTACTGCGCAGCATGCTGAGCGATATCTCGCCGGTGATGCGACCCGGCTAAAGAAATGAGGTCCACGCCCGCATAGGCACGCTCGCGTGCTTGCGCCAAAGTTTGCCCCACCGCTGTCACGGAAAGCACTCTTCCCCCGGCCGAAACCACATCCCCTTCATCAGAAATACGTGTACCCGCGTGAAGCACGTCTACATCGAGAAGCGCATTAGCCTCTTCGAGCCCACGAATAATGTCACCCGTTACCGGCGAATCAGGGTAGTTCTTCGAAGCAACAACAACGGTGACAGCTGCTCCTTCCCGCCATTGCAGAGGTGGAAGTTCTGCGACTTTTCCGGTGGCAGCAGCCAGCAAGATTTGGCCAAGGGGTGACTTCAGTCGCGCCAGCACTACTTGAGTTTCAGGATCGCCAAAGCGAGCATTGAATTCGATAATTCGGACGCCCTGACTCGTAAGCGCCAAACCTGCGTAAAGCAGGCCAGCAAAAGGGGTGCCGCGGCGGCGCATTGCGTCAACCATCGGTTGAAGTACTGAAGCCGTTACTTCTTCGACTAAACCAGGCGGTGCCCAAGGCAATGGTGAGTACGCACCCATGCCACCCGTGTTTGGACCCTCGTCACCATCGCGGGCGCGTTTGAAATCTTGCGCCGGTTGCAAAGCGACAATCGTTACACCATCAGTGATACCAAATAATGAAACTTCTGGTCCGTCGAGGTACTCCTCAACAAGAACGCTTGGCGCACCTTTGGCAAAGCAATTGTCGGCATGCTCAATTGCGTGATGACGATCAGAGGTGACGATAACGCCTTTCCCGGCAGCCAACCCGTCATCTTTCACGACATAAGGCTCGCCTAATACATCAAGCGCTTTTGCAACTTCATCAACTG
>CANJCG010000173.1 GCA_947472655.1 Actinomycetota bacterium | reverse complement strand
TTTCAGTTGGAGCCCAGCACAGCAAGGACTCCCCAACACCAAGCGCTAGGAAGCCAATCGCGGCCAGCAAAAGTGATGTGCGGCTCACATGAATCGGCTCAGCTTCGCGGTCCGAGCGCGACATGCGTGAAGTCCACGTTTCTGGCTTTTGAGTAAGACTCATGTGATGACACTCCTTATATGTGAGTCAGCATATGTGAGTCAGCCAGTTTTAGCCGACACTCAGCAACCAATCGTTCAAACGTTTAGAGCCACTTCAAGGATCTCGCCTCTTTGTCTCTGAGGGAAGGTATCCCACGCGTGCACTGATCACAGGCAAGACATGTCGACATTTCTAAATTCCTCCCCCAGAACCGTTGCTCAAGTTCCGACTAACACACAAAGTTCATATTGTGAGGATCGGTCTGGTGAAGGCGGCTCGCTCATGGGTAATCATTGGTAACGTCTACCACGTGAATTCTCGACTAGAGGCCCTCGATTCCTCCAAGCCGGAGGTTTGGGTTACCGGGGATCATTTCGGTATCTCTATCCCCGCTGATCCAGCTGCACTTCTGGAGGGTGGCGCCGAGTTCCTTACAAAAGCCTTCCACGCCGGCGGCAGGTTAGATACGAGCAACAAAGTCACTGCCATCGTCGATTCAGCGGAGTTCTACGACGGCGGCAGCGGCAAGAAACTTAAACTGACTATTACCTATGAGCGGCCAGACGCCACTTTGCCAAATCGGCTCTTCGTAAAATTCTCTCGTAACTTTGATGATGCTCTCTGGGATAGCGCCAAGCACATGATGCTCTCCGAAGTGAACTTCGCATTACTCTCACGATCGCCGGACTTTCCAGTCATGGTTCCCTTGCTCATGTTTGGCGACCTTGAGGTTGCTTCTGAAACTGGCCTGCTCATTACTGAGCTGATTCCATATGGCGAAGGCAATGTGGAGGTAGCCCACCCCAAGTGCATGGATTACCTCATACCTGATGCAGTCGATAATTACCGCGCCATCTTTCGAAGCATGGGCCGGCTGGCAGGAGCGCATCGTGCAGGAAAGCTTGCACCCGAGTTCGATGAAGTTTTCGCTAATGCTGAGCAAGGATCGGCACAGTTCCGCGGCCGGGCATCAGATGAGCAGTTGGTGCAGTGGGCGCACCGAATGTTCGACTTTATTCAGCGATATCCGAAACTGTTCCCCGAAAACCTTCACGATCCGGAATTACGCGATCAATTCATTTCCTACATGGCTGATGTTTCTGCTGCTCGCGATCGCATCAACGAGATCCTCGCAAGCGGCCGTCCGCGTCTTGTTGCGTTTGCGCATTGGAACGGAAACATCGACAACTGCTGGTTTGAACGCGACGAGCAGGGCGAGCTTCAATGTGGCTTCATCGACTGGGCCAACTGCGGAGTGCTGCCTCTTCCGCAGATTGTCGGCGGTTCACTTGGCTGTTCTGAACCGTACGTTTGGGCTGAGAACTTAGATGAGTTGTTGGGTATTTTTGTTGATGAGTTCGCGGCTCAAGGCGCACCACCGTTGGACCTTGACGAACTAAGCCTGCATGTTCGGCTTTCTATGGCATCTAATTTCGGCATCTCAATGGCTGCACCCGTTGCAGTTGCTCGCGATATCGAAGACATCGATGCCGTCACTGGTCCTCGTGACCCAATCTTCAGAGAGCTCTACACCTCGCGCGTTATGTTGCACACGATGACGAACATGCTGCAAAACTGGCAGGCACTCAAACTTGGGGATCTGGTTCGATCAGTTCAGTGAGTGAAGCCATCCTGCGTAAAAGGAGCTGCTGCTTCGCATCTCGTATTTCCAAGAAGCCAACTATTCGCCGCAGGCACCTGAATAAAAGTATGCCTTGCCATTGAGAACTGTTATGTGCGCTTGGGCATGCACAGTTTCAGGCGTGAATTTCGGTTTTCTTCTTGATCTGTAGCTGGCGACAATGACAATATAGGTATCACCTTCAGGTTTTTTCCCAGCGAATAACCAATCGTTTTCCCCAGGCTGTGCCTTATGACCCACCCAACTTTGATCACGTGCCACCGTTGCTGCATCTGGGATTACATCCCATGACACGCCATAGTATTTTTCGGTTTTATTGTTTACGCATCTAAAGTATTAAGTCTTGTCATAGGAGGACATCGCGCTCTTCGGCCGCTTTTGAGCTGGCCCATTCACCTTCACGCAGAGGCGTAAGCCTGCCTTTGGCTCAGGGAACCCGTCACCGCCCTCCCCATTGATGCCAGGATCAGCCTTGACTCATAGGCTGCAACTCATGGGGCCAAGCAGCACAGATCGAGATGCTCATTTCCCTGCTATTGAAAAGAAGCACGGTCAGCCAATGACATATTGGCTTAACAAAATGAATGAAATTTCAGACTTGAAATATGCAGAACATATCACCTACTTGCGAGAAAACCATGGTTTCAGCCAAGTTCATGCGAATGCACTCGTGCTTTATAGCCGAGGATCGAAAAGCCCCAAACGAGTCACATCAATTGGCGAATTCCTGGAGCCCTTTGATGAAACAAAACGCGCAACAGTGCGCAAGATATTTAAGGTAGTTACCGATAAGTACTCGGACATGAAACTTGTTATTGCTTGGAACCAGCCGATGCTCAAACAGAATGGTCAATATATCTTGGGAGTATCTGTGCACAAGAATCACATTTTGATTGCGCCGTTCAGTACCAAACTTCTTGAGCAATTTCTACCACGTCTATCTCAATATCAAGTCAACAAGAAAACTTTCAAGGTTCCCGTGGATTGGAATGTGGATACAAAACTGTTACAAGACTTAGCAGCAGCACGCTTAGCTGAATTTCAATAGGTGCAGCGATATCCGAGGCAGAATTCTTACCACACACTCAATGAATTCTCCGAGTACAGTCAACATGAGCAATCCGCACACGTAAAATCTAATTTAGAGACTCACTAAAAGTAGACGTCCTCGATAGATGAAAAATATTTGAGCTCACTGTGGAACAAAACGCTCGCAAATAATTTCAGTCCAAATCGCCCCGACCTTGATGTTGATTGCAACATTTGTTATCGCCAGTTTCGATCAGTTTGCAACGGCATCAGACGCGGCTAAGTATTTAACTTTTGGAGTAGCAGCCGTGACCGGGATCCTTACGATCATCAGCCAGTGTGGCGCGATCCGCAAAGCACAGGCACTCGTGCGCGATTAATGTACCGGGCGTCACCGCAGATGAGGGTTCT
>CANJCG010000172.1 GCA_947472655.1 Actinomycetota bacterium | reverse complement strand
CAGCGATGTGGTTTTCCGGAATCTGTTCTAAGACTGGTCGTCCAAGAACTTCTTGCCCGTGTGAATCGTTACTCACAAAGGCGACAAGTTCGTAACCGGCGGCAACCACAGTCTCAGCGACGCTGACTGCATGGCCACCTGCACCAATGATCACCATTGGTGGCCGATTGTTGGCCCGGTCTCTGGTATTCATACTGATCTCGAGGTTAGTGCTATTTGATCGAGATAATCGACAAAGCGCGCCTGAACCATGGGCATATTGAACTCATTGGTCGTTCGCTGACGAGCTGCTGCTCCCATGGTTTTCCTCGCGGAGGCATCTTGGACCAGAGTTTGGATCGCGGCTTGCAAACTTGATGAATCATGGGAATTAACCAGGAGGCCAGTGATGCCAGGATCGATTGAGTCTGAGCAGCCGGTGGCTCGCGTGGTGATTACTGCTAGTCCACAAGCTTGGGCTTCCAAGATGGCGATGGGGAAGCCTTCTCGGTAGCTTGGTGAACAAAACATGTCAAAAGCCCAGTAGGCAGGCCGCGCATCAGTCACCGCACCAGTGAGCGTGACCCACGGCGAATCTGCCAATTCTTTGAGAGTTTGGGAAAGAGCTCCGGAATCTTCTTCTTCGAGCGGACCGACAAGTACGAGCTTCAAATTAGCGTTGAGCTCGTGCGCATTTCTTGCTGCTTCGGCAAGTTCTTGGACGCCCTTATCTACTGCAAGTCGACCAACAAACCCAATAACTATGTCTTCTTCTGTTAGTCCCAAACTTGCTCGGCTGGCGGCGCGTTCATCGTTAGTGGGTGGCCTAAAGCGTTCAATATCAACGCCGCAACAACTTCCAGCGCCTAGAACTGTACCCTTATTTGGCTTCACTAGCCCGAGCTCGTGCATTTTCTTTAACAGCGATTTGCTGTCGCACAACACGTGAGTAGCCGCCGATGCTGCGAGCTTTTCAGAGATCAAGCTGATCTTGGCAACAGCGCCGCTGAGTCCTTCTGCTCTCAGCCCTCGAACGTGATAAAGCCGCGTCGGTGTCTTACGAATGCGCGCTGCCATCATGCCTAGGAGGCCAGCCTTAGGAGTGCTGGCGACCACTAGATCAGGCTTGATTTCCTTGATCAGCCGCATCCACTTAATAAGGCTCTTGCAGTCGGAAATTAAAGACGGCGCCCGTTTCATGGCGATTGAATGCAGGTGAACGTCTGTCAGGTGGTTCAGGCGCTCAAAGCCCTCGCCGGGCGAGGTAACGAGGTGGACTTCCCAGCCTTGCTTGGCCAGTTCGGTGAGCTGATCGCGTAAGAATGCGTTGGCTGTGAGAGGGATTGTTACCCCGAACAGCACTTTTGGCATGGGAACAGACTAATGAGTGCAGGCGATCAGCCTGCTCGGGAATCCCCGTGCGCCTCAATATGCTGGTGTCATGACCAATTCGCCCGAGCGCCTGTTTTTATCGGCACCTAGGGCGCTACCCGAAGACATCGCCAGCGTGGTTGCCGCGATGGAATCTGGCTGGCTGGCGCCGGTTGGACCAGAACTTGCCGGATTTGAAGCCGACATGGCCGCATTCTTAGGAGTTCAGCACGCTGTTGCACTCTCCTCTGGCACTGCGGCTCTTCATCTGGGCCTGAAATATCTGGGCGTGCAGCCGGGCGATTACGTGCTCGTTCCCACACTGACCTTCGGTGCTACAGCCTTTGCTGTGACCTATGTGGGCGCAATTCCGGTGTTCATCGATGTTGAACATGAGTCCTGGAATCTTGATCCTGTGCTTGTTTCTGCTGCCACGGAGTCGCTGCGTGCCGCTGGGCATCGTGTGTCTGCGGTGATTCCGGTGGATCTTTATGGATCGCCTTGCAACTATTCCGAGCTCGTGCGGGTTTGTGCTTCATTGGATCTGCCGATCCTTGAAGATGCAGCCGAGGGACTTGGCGCAAGTTTTGGTGATTCGATGCTTGGCACTTTTGGTCGAGCTGGAGTGTTGTCGTTTAACGGCAACAAACTCATCACGACCACCGGTGGCGGCATGCTGGTCACTAATGATGGTGATTTCGCTGCTAGGGCGCGCCATTGGTCGACTCAGTCGCGCGAAAACTTCCCTTGGTATGAACACGAGGAAATCGGTTACAACTATCGGATGAGCAATGTGTTAGCTGCCCTTGGGCGCTCGCAATTGCGTCGGGTGCCAAGCGAAGTTGATGCACGTCGGGCTACGCGTGAGTTCTATCGCACACTGTTTGCTGATCTATCTGGAGTTGAGATTCAGTCGGATCCTTCGTGGGGTCGATCAAATGCTTGGCTATCGGTGGCTCGCTTTGATCCGGCGATTTACCCAGACGCACCAACACTTATTCGCGAATTCTTGGAAACTCACAACATCGAGTCACGGCCCGTATGGAAGCCAATGCATCAGCAGCCGGTGTTCCGTTCTAATCCGACTTTCCTCACAGGTGTTGCAGATTCGATTTTCTTGGACGGCCTGTGTTTGCCCTCTGGAACCGGGCTTGCTGCATCAGATATAGAACGAATCGCTGCACTTGTTATTCAATGCTTGAAGTCGTGACACGTATGTATTGCGGGTTCTTTAAGCGAGTGTTGGACGTCGTGCTCTCGTTACTCGGCTTAATTATTCTGTTGCCGGTCTTTCTCGTTGTCTGGATTCTTGTTCGTCGCAAATTGGGAAGTCCTGCCGTGTTTAAACAGGTGCGTCCAGGACTTCATGGGCGCACGTTTACGTTAATGAAGTTTCGAACCATGCGAGTGGACGATCCAGCTGCCCCACTATCTGATGCAGAACGCTTAACTCCGTTTGGCCGCAAACTGCGATCTTCGAGCCTTGATGAGCTACCAGAACTCTGGAATGTTCTTCGCGGGCAGATGAGTTTGGTGGGGCCGCGGCCCTTGCTGGTCGAGTATTTGCCGCTGTATTCACCCGCCCAAGCTCGCCGACATGAGGTGCGCCCAGGAGTCACTGGTTGGGCCCAGGTGAATGGCCGTAACGCCCTGAATTGGGAAGAAAGATTTGAGCTTGATGTTTGGTACGTCGAACATTGCTCGCTTTTGCTAGATCTGAAGATCATGTGGCGAACTGTGGCCCCTGTGTTTAAGCGCGAAGGCATTTCATCAGAGGGCGAGGCCACGATGCCGCCCTTCCAAGGCTGACGTGCTCGGAGTGCTTAAATGGGCTTCTTGAAGGGGAAGAATCCTCTGCAGCGTAATTCCTGAGAGAGGATT
>CANJCG010000171.1 GCA_947472655.1 Actinomycetota bacterium | reverse complement strand
TATCCTCATGAAGTGAAACATCGTTTGGCCAAATTCCTCGCACTGCTGGTCTGCGCTGCAAGCATTTCGGGAACTGCCTACGCCGCACCGCGATTGATGCAGGGAGCCCCTGCGCTTGGTCAGCAATACACAACACAAATAATCGTGCTAGGCACCACGAGTTACGAAATGTGTAGCGCTGCTGTTTGGAAACCTCGGGTACTTCTTACCGCAGCTCATTGCCTTACCGACCTAGGCGGCAGTACCCCAGCTGCAGCCTCTCGAATCTTCGTGATGCCACCTGGAGTGAGCAGCCCACTTGTCTACGCGACTGGGCCCGTTGGTGCTGCGCGTGTTCGAGTCATTGGCGCCTATCTCGGTCAGCAATATGTTGAGGCATCAAAACTGGTCGTGGGAAATGACATCGCGGCGATTGTTTTAGATTCAGATCTTTCAGCATCTGTATTCACTCGGCTCGCTGATCGAACAGAATTAGATGCGTGGGTCAAGTCTGCGCATGACACCACGATTGTTGGTTACGGGATAACCAACTTGACCGACACGAGCCCCTCGATCCCACGCACGGGAACCTTTATCTTGAGCGAACTGCAGGTTGATCGCCGTAACACCAATGGATGGGTCACGTGGTCAAATCCAGTCAATGGCGTCGACACCTGCCCCGGAGATAGCGGAGCTCCGCAGTTTGTCAACACTGGAACAAGCACACTGTTAATCGGCGACATTGCCGGAGGCAACTGCACGGGTCAACAGCGAACAGCCGAAGGCTTCGCGGCAATCACCTATCTGGAAGTGCTTAATCCTGCACTCCTTGCAGCAGGCTATCCCCCGATTCCAAGTGCTCCACAAGAAGTAACGGCTACGTCAATGAATGGCAGTACCACGGTGTGGTGGGCCAGCCCCCGTCTTGCACCTGAATCTGTAGTGAACTTCGAAGTGCGTGATGAACGCGGAGTCACTGTGTGTACGTCAACGCAGCCGTATTGCACTTTCACCAACGTAAGTAATCTAAGCCTGCGCAGCAAGAACACTCAAGGTGAGGGCGACGCTGTCTTGGTGCCAACGGCATCACCCGTGCATCCGCTACCTCCAAGAATCATTCAAAAAAATGATCTCGTGAAGTTCATTGTCACTCCGCTGAACTATCCGGTCATAACCGGATACCGGATCATCGACAAATCTAAAAGAACCATCTGTCGAATCACGAAGATATCTGCAGAATTGAAATGCAATGCGAAACTAGGAAATGGACGTTATAGGTTCACTGTAAGTGCGACAACACCCCAAGGGCGCACACCCGAATCACCAGCGTCAGTGCCCATCAAAATTCGTCTATGAATCACTCGCGACAAGTCCAGCCCTGGTATGCGAAGGAATGCAGATGTGATCTAGCGAGTCACACTCGTAGCGAAATAATTCACTTCCGCAGTCGGCCCAGTTGGTGCAGATTGGGTAGGCGGAGCAAAAATTAATTCCACGCGATCTTTCAATTCGAATAACGCCGGTACTGGAACAGCTTGCTTCATGAGCGGTCCAGCCGCTTCAAAGGTGCTATTCACTTCTGGTTGCGTTTTAAACAACACCACTGGATCTTTCGCGGCAACCTTCATGTAGTCCTGCCAAGCCTGATTGTGAGCGACATAAGCGGCTTGTGCTCGCAAAATATCCTTGTGCCAAGGAAGCACCGTGACAGCTGACACTCCATCACCTGCGGCACCGATAGCGAATTGTCCTTCATAGGCCGCTTCAGAAAGCGCATCCCAGGCCTTGGTTTTTTGCGTAGCCGTCAATTTACCTGTGTCGCCATACTGCTTGATGATGCTTTCGATCTGATCGTTCGTCCAGGTCATCGCTGATTCAGAATCCTCGACCGCGCCGACCAAAGCGCGCATTTCAAGATTGCGTGAAGTCCAGTCTCCAACAACGAGCCCAAGTCCCAAGATCGTGACCAGAAAGACCACGAGACCTATGACTGGGGGAATCCACCGCGAAAGTTTCACTTAACCATCATCCCTCACGACACAATATGAGTCACCAGCACCTGAAGAACCGGACTTATTCGGGCGCTTGCACCAATAGATGTTGAGCTAGTTCATCACTGAGTTCGGTGTACTCCCCAGCGATTCCAATATGAATACCATCCGGAGTGCGACTGACGAGAACTGCGGCGCCGGGAGTTGCCCCAACTCGGCGTAACGCAATCATGGTCAGCGCGATCTCTTGAATCGGTTCAGCAATACGCCGCACAATTACTCGAGAAACATCGTCAGTCGCAACTTCTGATAGCGCGCGAACGCCTTTGAGTGATTTCGTCAGCGAATCTGAGTCAGGGTTCAACGAATCTAACCCGGGGATCGGATTGCCGTAAGGGGATTCAGTTGGGCGACCCAAGATTTCAAAGAGTCGCAGCTCAACTGTTTCGCTGATCACATGTTCCCAGCGACAGGCTTCCGCATGCGCATCTTCCCACGGCAAACCAAGAACTGACACTAATAAACATTCAGCTAACCGATGCTTGCGCATCACACTCACCGCTGCTTCACGTCCGGCTGGAGTGAATTGAAGTTGACGATCAAGCGTGACGACAACTAAGCCATCTCGCTCCATCCGGGCCACAGTTTGCGAAACAGTTGGACCGCTTTGGTGCAGCCGCTCTGTGATTCGGGCGCGCATTGGGGCGATGCCCTCTTCTTCAAGTTCGAAGATCGTGCGCAAATACATTTCGGTGGTATCAATTAATGCACTCACGCCGACTCCTCTCATAACAGGCTTAGGAAACCCTCACCTTATGCCAAGGGTCCCTCGCCGTGCCCAGCACAACTCCTGACCTACGCTTTGCCTGTGGCAACAGTGATGTGGTTTCGTCGAGATCTTCGTCTCCTAGACAATCCGGCTTTGCTCGCAGCTATCGCCGGTGCCCAAGCAGACGGGGATGGGCAAGTCGTACCCCTGTTCGTGCTGGATCCAACCCTTTGGGATGGCGCCGGGCCCGTGCGTCAGGCTTATTTGGTCGCCTCTTTGGATGCCTTAGGTGCCAGCCTTGGCCGCGCCTTGCTGATCCGCCATGGCAACCCAGTGGCAGTAGTCGCCGAAGTTGTCGCTGCTCTTGGTGCCACGAGCGTGCATGTCGCTGAAGATTTCACGCCATACGGCATGCGGCGCGATGCGGCCGTTGCTCAGGCTCTAGGTGAGGTGCCACTGGTTCGCACTGGGTCTGCCTATGCCGTCAGCCCAGGCCGGGTGTTGAAAGG
>CANJCG010000170.1 GCA_947472655.1 Actinomycetota bacterium | reverse complement strand
GTTGTCGCAGACGCAGCGGCGGCACTGCTTGCGAATTCGGCGAATACCGGCCTCAGACTTGTCATAGTTGGACCAGTCGATGTCGCGCGCGATCAACTAGTCGCGCGAGGTGTGGATTTAGATCGGGTCACGTTATTGCCTGCAACCAGCGGTGTCAGCATGGATGCTGCACCACTTGAAGTTGTGCGAACCGATGCCCAACGCGAGAACGCCGAGACCACGGTTGTCGTTGCAGCCCGCGCCGTGCGCGATGGACTCGCTGATGCTTGGGTGTCTGTGGGCCATACCGGAGCATCGGTGGCCTCTGCAGTGTTGACTCTGGGACGTATTCAAGGAATGTTGCGCCCAGCTCTTGCCGTTGTGGTTCCAGCCCTCGCCTCGCCCGTAGTTCTGCTCGATGTTGGTGCGACCACCACTGGCTCAGTTGGAACCCTCGAACAATTTGCCCTAGCTGGTCACGCCTTTGCGCGAGCAGTTGGTGTCAGCAATCCGGCTATTGGGCTCCTGACCATCGGTTCTGAATCTGGAAAAGGTGACGAGTTGCGCGTTGAAGCAGACGCACACCTTCAAGAGGTTCTCACCGCTCGGGGCTTGGATTATGCAGGCCCTGTCGAAGGTTTCGATGTCACCCGTGGCAGCAGAGCACAAGTCATCGTTACTGATGGATTCACCGGAAACGTCGTTTTGAAAAGCATCGAAGGTGCTGCAGCTTGGGCTGCACACCAAATCGGATTGGCCTATGGCGATCCTGGGCCAGCGCGCGGTGTTGTTCGCGCTGCGGCCGCCGGCTCTTTCGCTGGAGGACTCCTTCTTGGAGTTGATGGCGTAACTGTGGTTGGCCATGGAGCCGGAACAGCTGCGCAGGTCATTGGTTGCGTGGAACTTGCTCAGCGCACGGTGGAACAAAACTTGATTGGCAATATCAGTGCGGCGTTGGCGGATCTTCAATGATGGCAGCGGTGACGTCGGCCTATAGCCGCGTTCTTGGGCATGAAGTTTCGATGCGTGAAGACACACCCGTGAGTGCATTTGGCCCATGGCTGGAGATCGCTGTACTGGTTGCAGTCGCATTGAAAGAGTCAACAGGTATTGCATTGTCGGACACACAGCTTAATTCCGCTCGTATCGCAGGCGACTTAGTTGCTGGTCTTGAAGCGAATTCACAATGACCGAAAAACTTACAGATGTGCGTTTGTCACAGCTAGCACAACTCCGCGCGGAGCTCGGCGTTCAAGTCAGCGACGAACTTTTGCACTTAGCGTTGATCCATCGCTCTTATGCTTACGAACAAGGTGGGATTCCGCACAATGAGCGGTTGGAATTTCTAGGCGATTCAGTGCTTGGCATTGTGGTTACGGATGAGTTGTACCGACGGTTCCCAGATTCGGCCGAGGGCCAACTCGCGAAAATTCGAGCTGCTGTTGTTAATGCGCGCGCGCTTGCACAAGTTGCGCGAGCACTTGGCTTGGGCGATTACATCTTGTTAGGGCGCGGAGAAATCACTACGGGCGGAAACGATAAGTCCTCGATATTGGCTGACTGTATGGAAGCTGTTATCGGGGCTGTGTATCTCACTGGAGGCTTATCTGGAGCCGGTGACTTCGTACACCGCGTTTTTGATCCGATGATTTCAGCCTCTGCAGATCTTGGCGCGGGCCTTGACTGGAAGACATCTCTGCAAGAAGCCGCAGCTGCGTCAGACCTCGGAATTCCGCAGTACCTCGTTGAAGATTCTGGACCAGACCACGAGAAAGAATTTGCCGCCCGCGTTGTTGTCGGAGGTAATGTGCTCGGCACAGGTATCGGGCGCTCAAAGAAAATTGCTGAGCAGCAGGCTGCAGAAACGGCCTACCTCGCATTAACTGAAAATGCCTGAACTTCCTGAGGTTGAAATTGTTCGGCGGGGGATTGGTGAGTGGTCAACCAGCCGGGTCATCTCCCTCGTTGAAGTCTTTCACCCAAGAGCTATTCGTCGCCAAACAGATGACCTTGCAGGGGTTCTCGTAGGTCAAGAATTTCGTTGCGCCTCTCGGCGAGGAAAATATCTGTGGCTTCCCTTTACCAAGGAAGAGTCCTGCTTAATCGTTCATTTAGGGATGAGTGGACAACTGCTCGTGCAGCCCCCGAAAGCTGAGCGCGAAAAGCACCTTCGGGTCCTGATTGCTTTTGCCGATGGTGGGAACGATCTACGTTTTGTGGACCAGCGCACATTTGGCCTGGTCCAAACCGACACGTTGGTCACTGATGGCGCCGGGGGCATGATCCCGGCACAGGTCGCCCATATCGCGCGAGATCCGCTGGATCCGCTCTTTGACGATGATGTCTGGCGTAGCCAGCTCAAACGCAAAGACACCGAGATCAAGCGGGCGCTGCTGGATCAGACCCTTGTGTCAGGAATCGGCAACATCTACGCAGATGAGGCGCTTTGGCGAGCCGAGATTCACGGCAACACCCGGGCTTCCTCACTCACTGGGCCGCAAGCTCGCGATCTTTTAGGCCAGACCCGAGAGGTTATGGCCCAGGCGCTGGCTGCTGGCGGAACCAGCTTTGATTCCCTGTATGTCCATGTGAACGGGGATTCGGGATATTTCAGTCGGTCGCTGAACGCATATGGGCAAGAAGGGGAGCCGTGCCCCCGCTGCGGCTCCATGATTCAGCGTGAAAAGTTCATGAATCGCTCAAGCTTTTCCTGCCCGAGGTGTCAGCGGTGGCAACGCCGCGTTGGGCGATAGACTCCTTACACTGTCAAAGGCGCACTTCCCCCGCCCCAGCGACCCGGAGAATTGTGCATCTCAAGAGTATGACGTTGAAGGGCTTCAAGTCCTTCGCATCTTCCACAACCATGCACTTTGAGCCTGGCGTTACCTGTGTGGTGGGTCCAAACGGTTCAGGTAAGTCCAATGTTGTTGATGCTCTGGCATGGGTCATGGGAGAGCAAGGCGCCAAGAGCCTGCGCGGCGGAAAAATGGAAGACGTCATCTTCTCTGGCACTGCAGGACGCGCCCCACTTGGTCGCGCTGAAGTGTCGCTCACAATCGACAACTCCGATGGTGCGCTACCCATTGATTACACGGAAGTAACTATTTCTCGCACACTGTTTCGCAACGGTGGTTCTGAATACGCAATGAACGGTCAACCGTGTCGACTTTTGGATGTGCAAGAGCTCCTCAGCGACTCAGGCATTGGTCGCGAAATGCATGTGATCGTTGGTCAAGGCCAGCTCGACACGATCTTGCAGGCAACACCAGAAGACCGACGCGGCTTTATTGAAGAAGCGGCT
>CANJCG010000169.1 GCA_947472655.1 Actinomycetota bacterium | reverse complement strand
GTGATGGCTTGATCGCCAAAGAGTGCGTAGGTGTCGTCGCAGACTCGTTCGAGGAAATAACGATCATGGGAAATCACGATGAGGGTGCCGGCGAAGCTGTCGAGTAGATCTTCGAGAGCCGTGAGTGTTTCAACGTCGAAGTCATTCGTTGGTTCGTCGAGCACCAGCACGTTTGGTCCACCCATCAGCAAGCGCGTGAGCTGTAACCGTCGTCGTTCGCCGCCAGAAAGGTCGCCAACCGGAGTCCATTGACTATCTGCGCCAAAGCCAAGTCGTTCACACAGTTGTGAGGCAGTGAGTTCGCGGCCTTTGCCAAGTTCTACGCGCGAGGCAACTTTTTCAACTGCTTCAAGGACGCGCCACGATGGATTCAATTCTTCCAAATGCTGGGAGAGATACGCCGGCTTCACTGTGACACCAGTGATGAGTTTTCCTTGCGATGGAGCAAGTTCACCGAGCAGAACGCGAATCAGCGAAGTCTTGCCAGCTCCATTTGCCCCGAGTAATCCGATGCGATCCCCTGGTCCAAAATTTAGATTCACCCGATCAAGCAGGGTGCGCCCAGCAACGTCCATCGATGCGTCTTGAAGTTCGAATACCGATTTACCAAGACGAGCACCAGCGAAAGCCAGGAGTTCTGTGGTGTTTCGCGGTGGCGGCTCGTTTTCAATCAATTCATTTGCGGCATCGATACGGAACTTAGGTTTCGTCGTGCGAGCTGGCGCACCGCGGCGCAACCACGCCAATTCTTTTCGCAATAAGTTTTGCCGGCGAGCTTCCGATGATGATGCCTGCCGATCACGCTCTGCTTTTGCGAGTACATACGCTGAATATCCACCGTCATACTCTTCAACTTTTCCGAGAACAACTTCCCAGGTGCGATCACACAACGCGTCAAGGAACCAGCGATCATGTGTCACCACCACGATGGCCAACTTCGGCCGGGCCTTGAGGTGATCGACGAGCCAAGAGATGACGTCAACATCGAGGTGGTTCGTTGGCTCATCGAGTAGCAGCAGATCGCAGTCGTTAATCAATGCTTTTGCTAACTGGACTCGCCTGCGCTCGCCACCAGACATCGAGGCGACGCGGGAATTGAGAAGGTCCTCATTGAAGCCACCAAGCAATCCGGTGAGCACATCGCGCACCTGTGCGTCGCCAGCCCATTCATGAATTGGTCGGCCAGGAACCACCAAACTCGCAACAGTTGAATCCGGATCGGGAGTATCAATCTGGGAAACCAGTTCCACATGCACATCCGAACCAACGGTGACACGACCAGCATTGACGCTCTCGATACCCGTCAATACATGCAGCAGAGTGCTCTTACCGGCGCCATTGCGGCCAACGACCGCGATTCGTTCTCCGGCGTTGACGCCTAGCGACACTCGATCAAGTAGTGGCCGATCTCCAAAAGACTTCGAAACAGCTTCAATATTCACAAGATTTCGGATGGCCACTGCCCCATCCTCCCAAAGTCTTTGGATGCGCGACACAGCGCAGGTTGATGGGCTAACCTCCGGCCATGCGCTGGCCCCAAAATCGGGTGACGAAACAGGCTGCGGCAAACGAGCAAGCAAGCTCGCCTGTTGCGGTGGAGTACGGCAACGGATTACATGTGCCCATTGGCCCTGAGTCCGTGGTTCCAATTCTTCAACCAGTGCGCGCACTCACCAAGCCAGCTAATGAAGGCATCTTTCGCGTCGACTGGGCTGGTATTCGCACTCGGATAGCAATGTTGCCCTGGGCCCCTCAAGATCTCGCGGGCACAACAACTGATCGGCTTCCGGTCCCAACAGATGGCTATCGATCTGAGGCTGAGGAATATGTGGGTCTTGTCATCTCCCTTCATAACGAGCGTGACTCCTACCGCGTAGTTGAAGTCGGTGCTGGTTGGGCCCCCTGGGTCGTTATGGGTGTGGCATTGGCACAGCGCAACGGCAAAAAAGCCGTTGGGATTGCTGTTGAAGCCGACGAAATGCGGGCTGGCTGGGCCATGCAACATTGCCAAGACAATGGGATTGAAGTTCGTCGAGTCACTGGCACGAGCGCGCAGATTCGTGAGCAGCTACAAGAAAACACCGGACACGTCACGGTGGTGGAAGCTGCTTGTTGGTATGAAGAAACCGTCCTGAAGTTTCCAAAACTGACCGATGACGACATGGGTGGTGCAGTCAGCACCGATGAAAATGCCCACATGGATTACCGCGGTGCTTTCTTTGAACATGTGGAAGTACCCACTGTGACCCTTGAAACTTTGCTGGCCGGAGACGAGCCCACTGACTTACTGCATATTGATCTGCAGGGCCGAGAACTCGACGTGATCTTGCCGAATCTTGAACTCATCGCCCAAAAAGTTCGGTTCCTAGCCGTTGGCACCCACAATCGCTATGTGGAAGGCATGCTCCAAGAGCACCTGCTCACACGCGAGTGGGCCTTACTCATGGAATCACCATGCACCGCTGTTTTTGATGGCGTAAAACCAACGTTGACCGGATTCACCACCCAAGACGGCAACCAGTTGTATGCAAACTCGCGCTTTCGAGACGCTGACCCGATTGTGATTCGCCAACGCTAACCACGAACTTCCCCACGTATTTCGGTAGGAAGTGTCCTATTGGGAAATCTGGTTGTAACAAAACTCGGCGATAGTCGCCGGCGGCGAGTTTCCATTCGTGCCCGACACAGTTCCGATCCATCTGAAGGAGTCCCATGGGTTCAATTAATGGTGCAGATACCGCATGGGTGATGACTGCATCCGCTCTCGTTCTTCTCATGACTCCCGGTTTGGCCTTGTTCTACGGCGGCATGGTCCGTTCAAAGAATGTGCTGAACATGATCATGATGAGTTTCTCGGCTATGGGAGTCATCACCGTGGTCTGGGTGCTCGTGGGATTCTCACTGGCCTTCGGAGAAGATTCCGGTGGCGGATTTATTGGAAACCTCAGCCACATGGGTCTGACCGACGCAATCAATCAATCTGTCGGCCCTGAAGGACATCAAATTCCGCTCCTTGCCTTCGTGATGTTTCAACTCACCTTTGCGATCGTGACGACCGCTTTGCTCTCTGGCGCCATCGCTGATCGAGTGAAGTTCAGTTCATGGATTGTCTTTATGATCGCTTGGTCATTGCTTGTGTATGTGCCGATCGCGCATTGGGCCTTTGCCTTTCAAGGTGGCACAGGTGGCTGGATCAGCGATCGGCTAGGTGCACTTGATTTCGCCGGTGGCACTGCTGTTGAAATCAACTCTGGCGCATCAGCGCTTGCCTTAGTTTTAGTTGTCGGAAAACGGATCGGTTTTCGACATGACTCGATGCGACCACACAACTTGCCACT
>CANJCG010000168.1 GCA_947472655.1 Actinomycetota bacterium | reverse complement strand
GGCGGCGCGCTAACCAACTGCGCTACAGGGCCTTACTTGTGTTGCAGTATCCCCAACGGGATTCGAACCCGTGCCGCCGCCGTGAAAGGGCGGTGTCCTAGGCCACTAGACGATGGGGACCTATGTGTTTGTCTCCGGCGACGGAAGTCCGTTGGCGACCTCAGAACTATAGGGGATTGCGGGCAAATGCTCTAACTGAGGTCAGTTTGAGTGGGCAGCCCTGGTCAGTCTGTCCACGATCGCTGCTCCGATTCCTTCCGGGTCCGGTGGAACTGCCAACACTGAGGTCAGCTTGAGGGCATCGGCTTCCCGAAGAGCTGCATATAACTGCTGGGCGTAGTCAGTTGAAGTCTGAGGGGCACAAAGTCTTACGACTCCCGTTGGGGTTACGCAAGCTGCCAGGGCGATCAACCCGACCGTTGCATCTTCGAAGTCTCGATTCAGCAGTTGGGCTTCAGTAATGAGTTCGACGACGGCAACTGGGCTGTAGTGGGATTGCAAAGTTCCGCTGGCGCGAACCGTTGAATCAGTCGTGCAAGGTAGACCAGTAATAGCTTGCACTTGCTCAAGGCTTACCGCGCCGGGTCGAAGCAGGCGAGGGTGGTCACCGGTGCAATCAATGATTGTTGATTCGACTCCGACTGCGCAGTCACCACCATCGAGTACAACATCATTTTCGTTAGTGAATGCACCTAATTCGTCGAGAACATGCTTCACGTTTGTCGGACTGACTCTTCCAAATCTATTTGCGCTTGGTGCCGCGATTCCGATCGCTTGATCATCGGTGAGCAATATGAGCGCCTGCTGCACCTCTTGCATTAAAGGGTGTGCTGAAACTCGGACGGCAACAGAGTCTTGCCCACCAGTAATGAAGTCAGCAGCTTTCAGTGATCGGTTGATTACGAGTGTGATCGGACCAGGCCAAAAAGCTCGTGCGAGTTGATACGCATATATAGGGATGTTGGTTCCCCAAGCATCAAGGGCATCAATATCGGCGAGGTGGACGATGAGCGGGTGATCGGCAGGCCGGCCCTTGGCGGCATAGATACGTGCGATCGCATGGGGATCATCAGCGCGGGCGCCAAGTCCATACACCGTTTCGGTGGGCAGAGCCGCGAGGTGGCCAGTAGCGAGCGCAGCCGCTGCATCTTGGGGGTCAGTTGTGGCTCGCATGCCCCTATTCAATCTGGCCTATGTAAGAAGTAAGTCAGGACTCCAGCAATTGTGGCTACCAATGGAACGAATCGACCGTTTGTGGTGTCTGATAGTTACATGACTTCGCCAGATGAAGGAGACACTGTGTCTACCCCAATTCCACCGTTTACACCTGTTGAGCCGACCTACCAAGCGCAGCCGCTGGTGGCACCGGAGAAGAAGCGCAACCGCGGTTCCTTGATGTTCGCCGGATTTGTCGTCACTGGGCTCGTCGCAGGTGCCGCTGGCGGAGCAGTTGGTTTCATTGCTGCCAGAGAGTCCTTCCCGGCGGCTACTTCAGTTACTTCTACTTCGGTGTTCGCAGATTCACCATCGCTACCAGCAAATGGCTCGATTGCCGATGTTGCAGCTGCTGTGCAACCGGCAGTCGTTCAGTTGGATGTGAACGGCGCTGAAGGCGAAGGCACCGGTTCAGGATTCATTATTAGTGACGATGGATACATCATCACAAACAATCACGTGGCAGGTTCGGCCAAGGAAGATGGCATTAACGTCTTGTTCGCTGACGGCTCTCAGGCCAAGGGAAAACTTGTTGGTGCGAACGCAGGCTATGACCTTGCTGTTGTGAAGGTCGACAAAACAGGTTTGAAGACTGTTCCACTGGGTAAGTCTTCTACCTTGCGCGTCGGTGATTCAGTGATCGCGCTTGGTTCGCCACTTGGCTTGCAGGGCACGGTTACTTCAGGAATTGTCAGCTCACTAAATCGTCCGGTGACTGCCGGTGACGAGTCCTTTATTAATGCAATTCAAACTGATGCGGCAATCAACCCCGGAAACTCTGGCGGACCTTTAGTTAACGGTAACGGCGCAGTTGTTGGTGTGAACTCTGCGATTGCATCATTAGCGACTGGCGCGGGAGAAGCGGGTTCGATTGGTTTGGGATTCTCAATCCCAATTGACACCGCCAAACGTATTGCTGATGAGATCATCAAAACTGGATCCGCAGCCACCCCAGTCATTGGCGTGCAACTCGCAATGAGCTTCGAAGGTCCTGGTGCCAAGGTGTCAACAGTGACCAAAGGTGGCGCTGCTGATCGGGCTGGCATACAGGTTGGCGATGTCATTTCCAAGATCAACAGTCAAGTAATTTCTGATGGCACCCAGTTGATTGTCACGGTTCGCTCCTTTGCCCCAGGTGATCGAGTGCAACTCACCATCAAGCGAGGGGATCAAACATTGACCCTTCCGTTGAATTTGACGGCCTCGAAGTCGTAGGTGAAAAGTCCCTACGGCAGGCTATGGGAATGAATCCCGTTGACAGCGTTATCAACCCTTTAAGGGAACGCACAGCTGCAGGATTTCGCCGAATCGTTTCGGGTGATCCCACGGGTGTTCCCGAGTGGGTTGCGCAAATGCGCGAAGGGGATGACGTCGGTTACTTCGGGCCAGATTCAGCGCCTTGGGCAGTGCACGGCGGGTTGCCAACCTTGGTTGGTGGCGTGCGCGCATTGCTCATGCAGGCTCTGCATCCGGCAGCGCTAGCTGGGGTGATGCAACATTCACGTTACGAAGAAGATGCACTTGGCCGGCTCGCTGGAACCACACAATGGCTCACTGTTGTGACCTTTGGTGACAAGGCACAGGCGGATCGTGAATGCGCGCGCGTTCGAGGCCTGCATCGTCGAGTCAACGGTGTCTATACGGTCAATGGCGTTGAGTTTCCTTACGACGCCACCGATCCTGATCTGCTGCGATGGGTCCATATCGCGTTCACTGATTCATTTCTTGCCACGCATTTGGTATGGGGCGATGAAATTCCAGGCGGTGCTGATGCATATGTGCGTGAATGGGCGAAGGCTGGCGAACTTGTGGGCGTCGAAAATCCGCCGCGGTCAGTAGCCGAACTACGAAGCCAGATGGCTGAATATGAATCGCAATTGTGTACGAGCATGGAAGCCAAGGAGACAGCCGCCTTCATTCGCAAGCCACCGCTACCGCTTGCTGCTCAGGGGCCATACGCCGCACTTCTACTTGGCGCTCTATCCACAATGGAGCCTCAACATTTAGAGATGCTCGGACTGCCTAGAGTGCCTAGCGCGATTGCCAGGCCCGCAGTCAGGGCCATGTTGGGCACGCTCGCATTTGCTTTAGGACCAACGTCACCTTCCCAACAAGCCGCGATG
>CANJCG010000167.1 GCA_947472655.1 Actinomycetota bacterium | reverse complement strand
GAATCACCTTCGGCACAGCTAAGAAAGGCAAGACATGACTGACTACAAGTACATCACCTACGAAGAGCTTGATGATAAAAGCATCGTGCGGATCATGCTGAATCGTCCCAATCAGAGAAATGCACAAAACCGTGGTTTGCTTGTTGAACTTGATGAAGCATTCTTGCGCGCTGAAGCCGATGACCAAGTTCGGGTTGTCATTTTGGGTGGCGCTGGCACGATGTTTTCGTCAGGTCACGACATGGGGTCAAAGGATTCAATCGCTGAGCGCGCAGGCGGAGAAAACGAGCATCCATCAATGAGCATCAATGGTGGAACCCGTGCCGGTGCAGAAAACCGCATGCTTCAGGAATGGCATTACTTCTACCAGAATACGTTGCGCTGGCGGAACCTACGCAAGATCACAATCGCTCAGGTTCACGGCAATGTATTCTCGGCCGGCCTGATGTTGATGTGGGCCTGCGATCTGATCGTGGCAGCCGAAAATACTGAATTTGCTGACGTAGTTGGGCACCGCCTCGGCATGTGTGGCATGGAGTTCTTCGCCCACCCATGGGAATTTGGGCCACGCCGCGCTAAGGAACTCATGTTGACTGGCGATTCGATCGGCGCAGAAGAAGCACATCAGATCGGAATGGTCAGCAAGATCTTCCCAGAAGCAGAAATGTCAGAGAAGACACTGGAGATGGCACGACGTATTGCTCGGCTCCCAACAATGGCTGCGTTGATGATCAAGGAATCTGTGAATCAATCAGTCGACAACATGGGCTTCCAAAATGCGTTGCAGGCGTGCTTCACGATTCACCAGTTGAACCATTCACATTGGGCAGAAATTCACGAAAATAAGTACCCAGTGGGTGGCGTGGATGACGGCCTTGACGATTGGCGCAATGCACCACCTGTGCTTCGTCGAGATCAAACCTGATCGTCGCAACGAGCAAGTATTAGCAGCCCTGTAGTAACGACCTTTCACCTGATTGAGGGAGATTCATAATGAATGAAGAACTGAGATTGCTTGAATTGACCTCAATCGGTGAAGGTCGTTACTCAGCGCCTATGCCTGCGGGCTCACAAGAAGGTCGCGATGTAATTTTCGGAGGCCAGCTGATCGCACAAATGATCATGGCTTCCAAGCTGAACGCGTCAGATGATAAATATGTTAAGTCAATTCAAACAATCTTCAGCAGGGCCGGCACTTATGGCCAGCCGCTAGAGCTTCAAGTTGAACCCTTCCATGACGGTCGCACTTTTGGAAGTTCCATCATTACGGCCTGGCAGGGTGAGCGTTTACTTTCTAAGTCGATGGTGCTTTCAACTGCCGATGAAGCCGATCTGATCTCGCATCAGGTAGTTCCTCCAGCTGGTGTTAAGGGACCTAAATTCGGTAAGCCAACCAAGGGCACTGAATTCCCAGGCGCTGAACTACTCGAAGCAGAGGCTGAATTCGACACCATCAACGGTGTTCCTGCCATGTCTTTATGGATGCGTATGCCGGAAACCGTTGGGTCGTATGCAGCAAGCCAAGCAGTTCTTGCTTGGAGCACAAATGGATGGCTCATCGGATTAGCTATGCAGCCGTATGCGGAACAGATTCAAATCGGCGATGCGCATCACACTTTGTCAACCGGGGTGATTGGACATACCTTGCATTTCCATCGTCAATTCGATGCAGGATCATGGGTACACATCGCCCAAGAAGCGAGCTTTGCCGGCAAAGGCCGAGTTCACGGTCGAGGGGCAGCCTTTAGCGAAGATGGACTTTTGCTTGCAACCTTCTCCCAAGACAGCATGTTGAAGCAGATCGATGCGAAGGTTGCTGGTTCATCACCGGACAGCCGCACATGGATGTAACTAAGAATTTACGATTGCTGGAAAATGGTTTATTAAGTATCTAGGCTCAATCTTTATTTTTCCGCTAATCGAGACCGGCCATAAACGTAGTTGAGGGTAACTGTTGGGTCAATTCAAAGGACGCAGACCTCGGAGTTGAGTCAACAGGGCATGTTCCTAGCCCGCATCGGTATCTTAAGTTTTCACGCATGAGATAGCTTGCTTTGATCCTTGGGAGAAATTGATGGAAACCACTCGACGCACCGGTTCGCGCCGCTCTGTATTAGCGGTGCCAGGTTCAAGTCCCAAGATGCTAGAGAAGGCCAAAGGCCTTGCGGCAGATGCAATTTTCATGGACCTTGAAGACTCCGTGGCGCCACTGGCTAAAGCTGATGCTCGAAAAAACGTAGTATCCGCTCTTATTGAAGGCGGTTATGGCGACAAAATTTTGACGGTTCGAGTAAACGACTGGACGACGCAGTGGACTTACACCGACGTCATCGAAGTTGTAGAGGGCGCTGGCTCGCTCCTTGATTGCATCATGTTGCCCAAGGTGCAAACTCCAGAGCAAGTCGTTGCGCTTGATTTATTGTTAACTCAGCTTGAAATGGCTCATGGGCTGCCTCTGGGTCGCATCGGTATCGAAGCACAAATTGAAAACGCCTTAGGCCTGACGAATGTCAATGCGATAGCGGCAGCGTCGCCTCGTCTTGAAACAGTCATATTTGGGCCGGCAGACTTCATGGCTTCGATCAACATGAAATCACTTGTAGTTGGTGAGCAGCCCCAGGGATACGACGTCGGCGATGCCTACCACTACATATTGATGAGTATCTTGATGGCTGCTCGCGCCAACAACAAGATGGCAGTAGATGGCCCTTATCTAGCCATCCGCGATATTGATGGTTTTCGTCGAGTGGCCTCACGATCGGCAGCCCTTGGGTTTGACGGTAAATGGGTGCTTCATCCGGACCAGATTGCTGAAGCGAACGAAGTATTTGCACCTCGACAAGATGATTACGACCATGCAGAGCTCATCCTTGATGCCTATAACCACTACACCTCTGCTGCAGGTGGATCACGCGGTGCAGTGATGCTTGGCGACGAAATGATCGATGAAGCATCACGGAAGATGGCGCTGGTGATTTCATCCAAGGGCAGGGCCGCTGGATTGGTGCGCACGTCTACTTTTCAAATTCCTGGCTGACCGCGTCCCACCAAACCTCAACCAAAACATCATGAGCCAAGCTGAACTCCTGAGGCAGGCGGATTTGCGCGAAGGCGCACCCCCACAGTGTCCTGTTTGCTTCGTATAGTTTGCAGAGATGCCATAGGCTCCTGCTCGTGGCTGATGAGGTGAACAATCTGACTGAGGCGTCCCCTGAACTTGGGCCGGCTGAGCGACTGCGTGAGCGCATTCTTGGTACAAAAGGTCGGCTCGCGATCATCGCTGGCGCTTTTGTTATCTGGATTATGGACGTTGTTTTTTCGCGGTTCCTCATCATTCGGGGAACGATCAGCGGAGTTGATGCCGATCATGCACGTCTCGTGGAAAACAT
>CANJCG010000166.1 GCA_947472655.1 Actinomycetota bacterium | reverse complement strand
GGCTTGTTGAAGATTCGATCAAGCACGCAAATATCGATGACGTGATTGCCAATGGTCACGATCACGATGTGTTCGTCACCGTGGTCGGAAACTCGCATTTCCACATTCCGTTCATTGAATTGCTGAACTCCATCGACGCAGTTGTGATTGCTCATGACACGCGCATGGTCGAGTACTACATGGCGATGCGCGGTCAAGGTGGCGTGGAGCAGGTTATGGTTCGCGGTCAAGCTCAACGATCTCTTGAGCCGGCCCTTGATGCTCAAATTGACGATATGCGCTTACTCCAAAACGCTGGCTTTTGGGAGATCGCAAATCAATCAACAATGTTGATTTTGCATGCACCAAGCGCTGCACTCAGAATTGAAACTGAAACAGGTGTCGCTGCCCGACTGCTGCCTTTCGCAAATCAGCGCGTGCCTAAAACTGATCATCTCACTCAAGAAATGCGCAACGATGCTCGCGAGCGCCTGGAATTCAATCCAGAAACCATTCATCTAGGCACGTTTGGTTTTGTGGATTTGCGAACCAAGCTCACTGACGTTGTTGTTGAAGCGGCAGCCTGGTTAAGCCAGTGGGGCTACAACATTTCACTGCATCTTGCAGGTTCCGCATCAGACACGGACACGAAGGCTTTACTGAAACGAGCGGAAGAAGCCGGTATTCAAGAGTGTGAAGTCACGGGGTTCCTGACCGATGATCAGTTCCGTGATTACTTGCTTGCAGTTGACCTTGGTGTGCAATTGCGCGTAAGCCCGTTGCTTGGAGTCAGTGGACCTCTGAGCGATCTTGCAGCTTTTGGCACGACAAGCCTTGCCAGCGCTGGGCTAGCAATCGATGTGGATACCCCCGATTACATTGACCGGCTGCCTGACGATGTCAGTTCACTGATGGTCGCTGAAGCGATTGAACTGCGCATCTTGAATCCAATCTCGCATGAACTTCGTGAGGAACAACGCCTTGCTTATCTCGATGCGAAATCACCGAAACGTTATGCCGAAGCCTTGCTTGAGTTACTCAAGGAAGCGACGGGGAGTAAGCGATGACCTACGTCGGCATTGATATCGAACAGTTCATTCGTGATCCGTATGGCACGGGCATTCAACGAGTGTTGCAGTACTTAGCCAAAGAATGGCCAAGCGAAGAAGTGCAAGCTGATTTCGTGATTCCAAACCCTGTGCGCGAAGGTGAGTATTTATTGCTCACGCCAGTGCAAGCTGCAGAACTTATTGGCCTCGCCTTTGAACACCGCGAACCGGATGAGGATGTGCTGGGCATAGTGCAAGCCTTCGTTGCAGTGAAGCGCGCATCGCGGGATTACACCGAAGTGAAGCTTGGTGACCTTGTAAGTCTGTATGACACCTGGTTACTTCCTGAGGTTTCATATCTCCCGAGTGTGCTCGAACGCTTTGAAATCTTTCGCCGCTGCATGCGCACGGTGATGATTGGCTATGACACCTTGCCAATGACTGAGCCGGCGAACTATCGCTTCAAGCCAGGTAATTCAGCGTGGGTCAGCGAATATTTCCGATTACTCGCTGTGGCTGATGAAGTGGTGTGTATTAGTGCGTACGCACGCGATTCAATTCTTAATCGTTTGCGACGAGACCGCGCTTTGCCAATTAGAGTCGCTCATCCTGGTGGAGATCACCTCGCAGTAAAAGCTGGAAATGCGCCAGCACGAACCAGATTCACACGGCTTGGCACTCTTGAGGCTCGCAAGCGTCCACTGGAAATTCTCGAAGGGTTCAAGCTCGCAGTCGATCAGGGACTTGATGCTGAGTTGTTGTATATCGGCAAGAAGTCATCATCGGATGAAGCGATTAACGTCACCATTGAGCAAGCCATCGCGGATAACTATCCGGTTGTCTGGGTGCAGGGTGCTTCAGACGCAGAGGTGTATGAGCTCGTGAATCAGAGCAGCGTGTTTCTCTCTATTGGCATTGAGGGATACGGAATTCCGGTGCTTGAAGCGATTCGTGTTGGTACGCCAGTGGTTTTCGATGGTGTTCAGCCAGCCGGTGAATTGATGGTCGGGCACGGCGCATTGCAAGTCACATGTGATTCTAAAGACGAGATGGCATCAATGTTTTCCAAATTTGGAGCCGAATCAGCAATTGTTGGTCTACGAAGTCAGGTGAGCCAAGCCAATGTTCCGACTTGGTTAGCATTTGCTGAGCAAGTAGCTGCTGCAACTCGTTATTGAAACAAGGCAGTTTCTAGATGCTTTATGTTCTGATTCCAGTCAGCTTTTTCAAGCACGAGTACTCTGGCCCGAGCACTACTTGGTTCAGTAACACTGGAAAGCACTGTCATGAGTGCGGATGTCAGGCTTGGAATTGAACCTGTGGTGAATGTGGACCCTGTTTTTCCATCATCAATCCAGCCAAGATTGCCGGGGGTCTCTGAAGCAACGATGGGTGTCTCGCAGGCCATTGCCTGAAGCAGGGTCACTGAAGTGCCATCAACTTCAGAAGCGGTCACGTAACAGGCAGCAGTGCGTAGCCATGCCGGCAATTCTGCCTCAGTGATGGTGCCGATGAATCGAACTCGGTCATCAAGCTGTAACTCACTTACTCGCGTATGCAAGGTGCTGGTTAGTGAACCAGAATGCCCAATCACGAGCACAACCCCTGGATCAGTGGAGGCGACGTCGGCAAAGGCTTCGAGGATGTCTCCAACGCGATAGAGCTCTTCATGCGCGCGCAGCGATAACACCATCCGAGCTGAGTCACTCCATCCCAGTGTCGACAGCGAGATTGTTGGACCAACGGGAGTGAAAGCCGGCAAGTCAATACCCCAAGGAATAAAAGTCAATCGCTCGATGGGCACACCGGCAGAGGTTGCGATGAGCCGAGTTGGCTCTGAATCGATGACGAGGCCGGAGAGATTGTGTAGCCAGGAAAGTTGGTCCTGGGCTAGCAGCTCAAATAGATCGAAGCCCCACGAAAGACCAACAACATTGAGTTCAGGTGCTTGTGCAACCAGATGCTGGGTAATGGTTGTAAGAGGGCCAGCGAGCACAGGCAAGCCAGAACTCGCAGCACCTTGTACAGATGAGATGAGCGCATCCAGGGAATCAGATGTATCAAGACTGAAGACCGCAGGGTTGTGCCCAAGATCTACTAGGGCCTGCACCCAGCGTGTGTCATGAATGCCAGAGGTGGCACTCACATACACGCAGTCAATGTTTGTCATCTGAATTCGTTACCGAGAGTCGCTAGACCGTGAGATCTGACCAGTGAAGTTCTTCACCGAAGACGAGATCTCGTTTCAACGTTGTGCCAATAACTTTTGAGAACTCATGGGCAGCAATTGCCTCAGCAGGAGCCGGACGCAGCACTTCAATGTCTGCTTCTGTAATGACGGTGCCAGCAGCTAAAACCCGAG
>CANJCG010000165.1 GCA_947472655.1 Actinomycetota bacterium | reverse complement strand
GGTTGATCCCAATGCCATCAAGCCTTCTTTAGTTGGCATGCAAATTGAAGGTGCAGAAGTTGAGGCTTGGTCTTCAGCTCCCTTTGGTGCGCTTCGACTCTGGGACAATGGCACTGCTTGGTCTCAGATCGAACTGAGCAAGGGAAATTTCAAGTGGAAAAACCTTGACGGTGCGCTAGCAAATGCTGAGTCCAAAGGCATGAAAGATGTGCTGATGGTTCTTGGAACCACACCAACCTGGGCCGCTGCTAAAAAAACCACACCGGTGTATCCGCCATACCCAGGTGCAAACAGTGCACCAAAAAATATGGCCGACTGGGATAACTGGGTCACGCAGGTTGTGCAACGTTATAAAGGTCGTATTTCAGGGTATGAAATTTGGAACGAAGCTAACTTGAAGATGTTCTACAACGGAACACCTGCAAAAATGGCTGAGATGACCAAGCGCGCTTACGACATCATCAAAGCAAATGATCCTGCTGCGATTGTTGTTTCAGCTTCACCGTCATTGCGTTTGCAGTCAGCCTTTGATGGTTTCTATGTGAAGTATCTTGCCGAACTCGCAAAACTGAAGTGGCCAATTGATGTTCTGGCCATGCATACATATCCAAAAGCTGATGGCGATCCAGTTGCTCGTGGGGCTTTGATCAAGATGGCCAAGGCAGCTATTACTGAAGCGGGTGCTCCGGCAACGATGCCGGTGTGGGATACCGAGTTGAACTATGGACTTGCCGGTCCAGGTGCACTACCTGCCAACAAGATCAAGGGTGCAAAAGCTGCGGGTTGGGTCGTTCGCACCTACATCGACAACCTTCGCTATGGCATTGAGCGTTCGTACTGGTACATCTGGACCCAGAAGCCATACAGCCTTCTTGGCATTCAGGCTTACCCAGGCGCCCCGGCCGAGCAGGGCTTCTTTGCGGTTGAGAATTGGGTTGTCGGCTCGAGCTTTGAAGGTTGCACTCAGACCGCAGACACTGTGGTCTGTAATTTCACCCGTGCCGGACAAAAATCGGTGGTTGCATGGGCTGAAACAGGAACGGCTGCTTACACCGCTCCTGAAGGCAGCAGCCTTCTTTGTGATCCTTCAGCGAAATGTTCACAGGTAGCCGGCGGGGCTCAGATTACGTTGACTGAGATTCCTATTCGGATTTACCTGCAGTCCTAGAAAAGCATAAAAAGCGGGCGTCACCTCACAAGGGACGCCCGCTTTTGCTTGTCGCTGTTAGCCTTCCCTATACAAAGTTCGATATATGCACGTAGCCCTATCCAGAGGAGGTGTCATGAGTAACGAAGTAACTGAGAACGGATCGGTGCCTTCTGCTGCCACTTCCCACCTACGCACCCCGGCTCGCATTGGCTGGTCTAGCGCCCATTCACGCCGCGACCGTCCGCATTTGCGAAGAGACCCCCTTCGGGTTTATGCCACGCGCGCTGTGATCTGGGACTTTATTGCGATCATCGTTGCCGGCGTCACCGGTTTTGTTTTGCGCTGGGCGATTCCGTTTAACGTCGAAATTAACGACCCTACCTACGTCTCGCTGGTCGTCATTGTCGTTATTGCTTGGATGTCAGTTATGGCACTGCGAGGTGCGTATGACACTCGAATTCTGGGCGTGGGCTCCGAGGAATTCAAGCGAGTGGTTTCTGCTTCAGCGACAGTTTTTGGTGCTGTTGCCATTGTGGTGTTCGCGTTAAAGCTCGATCTTTCTCGAGGCTTCGTTCTCATTACTTTCGTTGTCGGTCTTACTCTGCTTCTCATTGTGCGCTGGTCGTTGCGCGCTTGGCTTCGCCATGAACGTCGTTACGGTCACTTCCTGCATCGCACGGTGGTTATCGGCGCCGAACCGCAAAAGTCCGAAGTTATCGACATGCTTGATCGCGACCCTGTTGCTGGCTTCACTGTGGTTGATGATGTTGAAGAACCAGCAGCAGATATCAGCGAAGATGCACTGGATGCTTGGCTTGATGAAATCATGGCGCTGATTGCACTTGGTGACGCAGATACCGTTGCTATTGCTGGGTCTCCAGCGATTGGTCCTCGAGTTGTTCAACGCCTTGCATGGAGATTAGAAGGCCCTCGAGTCGATCTCTTGGTAGCTCCAGCTGTTGGCGATGTTGCTGGCCCGCGCGTCAGTATGCGCATGGCTGCAGACCTACCGCTGTTACATCTTGATGAGCCACATCTCACGGGTCCAAAGCGTGCGATAAAGCGAGCTTTTGATTTAGTTGCTGGGCTATTCATGTTCATTGTTTTCTTGCCATTCATGATCATTGCTGCGATCGGTGTGCGCTTCACTAGCCGAGGTTCGATCTTTTACATGCAAGAACGAATCGGACGCGGTGGCGAACTCATCAAAGTGGCGAAGTTCCGCTCCATGTATGTCGGTGCAGATAAACATCGTGAATCAATCATCGGTAATCCTGATGAGAACATCACCACCCGGTATCGCAAAGATCCACGAATTACCCCGTTCGGCAGATTTCTTCGCCGCTGGTCTATTGATGAAACACCACAGATATTCAACGTGCTCATTGGCTCAATGTCGATGGTGGGACCCCGGCCAGTGCTTGTTGATGAACTGCCGCTCTTGGGTGATGCTGACCATCGCCGCCATCTGACAAAACCCGGCCTAACGGGCTTGTGGCAGGTCTCTGGCCGCAAGGAAGTGGACTGGAACGAACGAATGCGCCTTGATCTGGACTACGTCGAGCATTGGTCACCGGCCCTTGATCTGGTGATCATGGCCAAAACGGTGAAGGCTGTGCTCGTCGGGGATGGCGCGTACTAGCCCGATCGGTGTGCACCCTTTGGGTATCGATCCGGTTACAGGTGGGCTTGGCCTCAAAGAATGGGGCGATTTCTTATCTATACTCACTAAGTGTCCCGACTTACTCCCCGCACCTGGCTTGGGATAAGTGCGGGCGTAGCCGTCGGAATCTTCGTGATCTGGCTTCAGGTCTCGATTTTTACCTCGCTGGCTTCCCTGGGCATTGGCGCCCGGAGTTACCAAACCAGCCTGACGGGTGTGGCAAATCAGATTTCAGCGGGCGAATATGCCGCCGCTCAGGCAGATCTGGCCCAAGCGCAGAGTGCCTCCACTCACATTATCGACTCCGCGCACGGCTTCAATATGACGGTTTTGGAATACATCCCCGGGATCTCATCTGCCGTTCATAACTGGGAACGCCTGACTGACGCAGTTGAAAACATCACCGCGAGCACGGATGACATGCTCACCTTGTTTGGTGATCTCTCGGGTAAGTCCGGCACTGCAAAGATTTTCCATGATGGCGCGATTGACGTGGATGCCTTGAAAGCATTGCCACCGCGAGTGAAGTCGATTGATCTTGGTATTTCTGCGACGTATAACAATCTTCTAGCGGTGCAGGCCAATGGT
>CANJCG010000164.1 GCA_947472655.1 Actinomycetota bacterium | reverse complement strand
TTGCGAGTCAGCCACGTGGAGGCAGGCTTCTTGCCCTTGCTTCTCAACGAGGACTCCTTTCGCCCACGTATTTATGCACTGATTTACCGGTTCTGCTTGCCGAAGGCCTGAGCATGGTCAAGACTGCCTCACATACGCAAGTTACGCCGGTACTTTTCCAAGACCGGACAGCGAAAGGGATAAGTATGAAGATCGTTGTACCACTCGAGCTTTATCCAAAAGGCCCAGCTGTTGCGGCTCCTACTCGTCGACCAGATTCGATTCGTCGCACTTCAACAATCGACAGCGTCTGGCCTGAAGGCATTGAAGCCAACCGCACCGTTGTGGGTCGTTCGCGCGATCTCTTCACCCCACGTGATGGAAGCAAACCCGTTGTTCTGGCCGAGGATGCCTTATTCGTGACCGTTGCTCCTGACCGTGGCATTGTTGCCATGGAAGCAGTGCCAGCACGCGAAGGCATCAAGGTTCTTGTCGGCGCAACCGGTGGAAGCAATTCGCGTGGTCGCGTTGTTGACGCCGTTCCAGAAGAAGTCGCAGCAGGAACACCTTTGTATTTATTACTCGACGATCTTTCAGGTGCAACGCTTGTCGGCAGCGTTGCGTTGAGGTTCTGGCAAAGCCCTGAAGAACTCGAAAAACAGAATGAAAAAATGAAGGCGATGGCTGGCACGCGAGTTATGGAAGGCATCTGTGCTGGATTTGCACCGGGCTCAACGGCTTTGAATCCCGACGGAACAAACCGCTCGATGGGTGACACAAAGCCAGTGCCACCAATCGATAATCCCAATGATCCTTACGCCTGGCACGAACTGACGTCGCAACCAGGAGCATCACATCGTCGTTCACGTCGTATTGATGTCTGGGTCGAAGATGGCATCGCGCACATCGAGGCTTTTTTCCAAGACTCATACACGTCACCTGAGGGTCAACGCCATGCCGTACATGAGTACGAAGTGTCGGCAACCGCGGATCCAACTACCGGGAATGTCATTTCAATTTCGGCAGATCCACGAGTGCTGCCACATTACGAATGCCCAATGGCAACGTTGTCGGTTGGCCGTATGGTGGATCAGCCCTTACGCAACTTTCGCAGTTCAGTGAATGAAAAGCTACCCGGCATCGACGGCTGCACTCATATGAATGACACACTGCGGTCATTAGCTGAAGTGCCGATCCTGATTGCACAACTGCCGCACTGAGATTCATCTGAAATTGGCTCATGCGTTGGTTGAAAGATCAAGGCTTCTTTTTGCGTGGCCCTCTAATCAGTGATTCTTGTACGACCGACGCAATAAGAATGCCATCTTGATCGTAGAAAAGACCGCGCGCTAGACCATGACCACCACGGGCTACTGGAGTGTCTTGCGCGAAAAGCAACCATTGATCTGTGCGAATTGGGGCGTGAAACCAAACGGCATGATCAATTGACGCCATCTGTAATTGGTCGCGCATATGCGTATTTGGACTCAATGCTGTTGGCACCATAGTGAGATCGGAAAGATAAGTGAGTGCACAAGCCTGAATGAGCGGATTTTGTGGCAACTCTTGAAGGATGCGCACCCAAGCCATGCGCTCGTATCGCCCATCCTTCATTTTTACTGACTCTTCAGGATTAAAAAGTCGAAGGTCAATCCAGCGGCGCCGATTTCGCGCGGCAGGACGATCATCATTTTCTTCAATCTCGGGGTCCATATGTTGATTTCCCGTTCCATCTTCGGGAGGGGGAGCCATTGGCTGCTCAAATTGATGCTCCGGTCCCCAATCTTCAACTGAAAATGAAGCGGTCATCATGAAAATCGTTTCGCCATTTTGAATTGCGCGCACGATGCGCGAAGAAAATGAACCGCCATCTCGGGGGCGTTCAACGATGTAGGTGATGCGCTCTTCGCTACGGCCAGGCCGCAGGAAATAACCATGCAAGGAATGCACATGACGTTCTGGATCATCAATGGTCATGCCAGCAGCCATAAGCGACTGAGCAGCTACCTGACCGCCATAGGTGCGGATAGGTCCACCGCCATTGGCGTGACCGGTAAAGATGTCGCGATCAATGCGTCGAAGCAGTAACTGGTTTGAAAAGTCCGTGTTCACCCCAGGAACGAAATCAGCTGCCGCAGTGTTGCTCGGTTCCTGGGTCACTCCTTCATCTTAGCGGCGTTGTGATTCGTTCAATAATTCAGAAAATTTCGCGCCGCCCACTGGGAAGAGCGCTTTAGAGTTCAGAACTTTTTGTGAGCAGATCCAGTTCCGCACTTGTCAGAGTCAGTGTCGCCATAGGAAGTAACTCGTTGAGCTGTTCTATGGTTCGGGCACTGGCAATGGGAGCGCCAATCGTTGGCTGGGCATACAGCCACGCCAAAGCAACGCTTGCCAACGGAACTTGGTGAGTTGCAGCAACCGTATCCAGCGCGGCAAGAACTGCAAGGCCGCGCTCATCAAGCATTTTTGCTGCACCGCGGGCTCGTGGACTGTCAACATCCACACCCGGACGGTATTTGCCTGTCAGGAAACCACTTGCAAGTCCGTAATAAGGGGCATGAGCGATGCCAGCCTTCGCAGTGACTACTCGGGCACCGTTTTCGTACTCTTCACGAAACATGAGGTTGTAGTGGTTTTGAATGAGGCTATGCGCAGCAAGTCCGTTTGCTGCGCTGACATCAAGTGATTCTTGTAGCCGTTCAGCAGTGAAGTTTGAGGCCCCCAAATAGCGAACCTTGCCTGATTGCACAAGTGCGTCGAATGCGGTCATTGTTTCCAGCATCGGGGTGTCAAGGTCATCTCGGTGAGCGTAGAGAACATCAACGTAATCAGTTTGCAAACGGTCAAGGCAATCTTGGGTAGCTGCCGCAATGTTGCTTGCCGATAAACCTTTGCGGCTTGGCAGGCTACAAATCTTGGTTGCGATGATCATCTGGCTGCGATTACCTCGTGCCTGCATCCAGTTGCCGATGATGGTTTCTGATTCGCCGATTGGGTGGTCAGGTAGCCAGGAGTTATACATATCTGCGGTGTCGATGAAATTTCCACCGGCGGCGGCATAAGCGTCAAGAATTTCGAAGGCTGCGTCTTGCTGAACAGTCCATCCAAAAACGTTGCCGCCGAAGCAGAGTGGGAAAACGTCCAGTGAGGTATTACCGAGAAGGGCCATGAGGGAATGTTGCCCTATTTTTTGATCAGGTGGAGGCAACTTCGGTTCGCACGTAGCGAAAATCGGTAATTACCCTGCCGTGGGAAAGACCAATCGACTCATAGTGGGTGATGGGACGCCAGTCGGGTCGCTCAACTGGTCCACCGATCCACTGAGGTTGGGTGGCCATGAATTCAGCGATGTGGTCTGCATAAGGGAGCCAGTCCGTGGCCAGATCCCAGGTGCCGCCAGCAGTGACGCGACTTGCCATGAGTTGCACGCG
>CANJCG010000163.1 GCA_947472655.1 Actinomycetota bacterium | reverse complement strand
TAGCCATAACGACTGGTCTCATAATGTCGATGGTCTTTTACATATCCTCTGTTGGCTATAGCCATAGGGCTGAACAAGGGCAAATTGAAAGAATTCTGGAACTCTTCAGTAAATAAGTTCGTGAGTTAAGGATATTTCCAAACTGGCTTCCAGACCCTACGAGGTTGTGCTGAGATGTCCTCATGAAATATACCCACCTTGGACGTACTGGCCTTTCCGTGAGCAAGTTGTGCTTGGGCACCATGAACTTTGGGCCGCAAACCAACGAAGCTGAAGCTTTCGAAATCATGGATCACGCGCACGAAGTCGGAATTAACTTTTTTGACACTGCAAATTTTTATGGTGGCCCAGGAAACCCCGGGTACACCGAAACGATTATCGGTAACTGGTTTGCCAAAGGTGGTCAGCGACGGCATAAGACTGTTATCGGTACCAAGCTCTACACCGCGATGGGTGACTGGCCTAATGATGGAAAGCTCTCCGCGTTAAACATCCGACGCGCCTGCGATGCCTCGTTGAAGCGTCTTCAAACGGACTACATAGACCTCTATCAAATGCATCACATTGATCGTCGCACCCCTTGGGATGAGATCTGGGAAGCGATGGATGTCTTGCGCCAACAAGGCAAGATCATTTATGTAGGGTCCTCAAACTTCGCGGGCTGGCATATCGCCCAAGGACAAGAAGCAGCCCGACGCCGCAATCTTTCGGGACTGGCCAGCGAACAGTCGATCTACAACCTCCTAGAACGCACCGTTGAACTCGAAGTACTGCCAGCCGCTGAGCATTACGGCTTGGGTGTTATTCCTTGGTCACCATTGCAAACAGGTCTCCTCGGTGGAATCTTGAAGAAGCAAAAATTAGGAGTTACTGGCCGAAGTGCAGTGAAGAGCACGAACGAGCGTCTGGAGAGAATCCGACCAACTATTCAGGCTTGGGAAGACTTCTGCGAGAAGCGTGATGAAGATCCTGCTGATACAGCACTGGCTTGGCTCCTTCACCAATCGGCTGTAACCGCGCCAATCATTGGGCCGCGCACACTTGCACAGATTGACGGGTCATTACGCGCTCTTGACATCAAGCTCGACGCAGCGGCACTTGCCGAACTTGATGTGATGTTCCCTGGCCCTGGTGGCAAGGCACCGGAGGCTTACGCCTGGTAACGGAGTCGATTCGATTCCGGTTAACTCGCAAGCGTACGGTCACCTCATGCAAACTTTGGTTGGCTTTATCAAAGCAAGCCATGCCGCGCCCACAGCAGCCGTCACCATCGTGTTTACTCTCTTCGCCTGGAATCTTGGCTGGCGAGGTGAGCAATTGCTGGGGGTGTTCGTGGCGGTTATCGCCGGCCAGCTTTCCGTTGGTTGGAGCAACGACGCCTTCGACGCTCCAACGGATCGCGAAGCTAATCGAACCAATAAGCCGACCCTTGCGTACGGGATCCGCCCAAGATCCTTGTGGATTGCAGCTTTTTCAGCGCTGACTTTGTCATGTGTGATGAGCTGGACAGTTGCTGGGCTCATCGGTGGAACATTCCATGTTTTCGCTCTCACTATGGCTTGGCTTTACAACACTGTTCTTTCACGAACCTGGTGGTCCTGGCTTCCCTATGCATTGGCCTTCGGGGCCGTTCCAGCATTCTTGACCTTTGGCTTCAACGGTGAACCACCGCAGATTTGGATGGTGGCAATTTTCGCGATTATTGGTGTGAGCGCTCATATCGCTAATGCACTTCCAGATGTCGAATCCGATAAAGCCGCTGGCCTGCAAGGATTCGTCATCAGTCTTGGATCAAAAAAGGCTACGACGCTTTGCTGGGGGTTGCTGATTACCGGCACGCTCATCTTGGCCATCGTGAGTTCTGAATCAAGCTACTGGCTACCAATAATTCTCGGAATTACGCTTGCAAGCGCGGGCACGTATTCCTGGAAGTCAAAGAGTCGACAGGCGATCTTTTCATCGATTCTACTTGTCGTCATTCTCGAAATAATCGTTTTGCTTATCTCGTCTTAGTCAAGACTCAGAAGACCAATTCTGGCCCGGAGAAACTCTCCAGAAGTGGCCTGCGCAAACAACTGTTATTCGTTACCCTTCTCCCATGAACCTTGTCAAAATTAATGCGATCAATGTCCCCGCCCAGGCTGGTCCAGAATTAGAAAAACGTTTTGTCGCACAAGCCAACGCTCTTGATGGAGTTCCAGGATTCCTTGGATTTCAACTTCTACGCCCAACGGCAGGCGAAGACCGCTACTTTGTGGTGACGCATTGGGTTGATGAAGAGTCTTTCCAAAACTGGCGCACGAGTGGTTCAGCACATGCAGCACATGCAGGCGAACAACGCAATCCCGTCTCTAGTGGTGCAAGTTTGCTTGAGTTTGAGGTCGTGCTCGACGTCAAGGTGTGATTGCTTGAAAGGTCTGCCCGTCTCCTCGTGGCAAGGGTTGGGATCAGCGCGATTTCTAATCCTCCGACGTACGCGGCCCTTAACCTGCCCAATATTTCTTAGCCAGCAGGGCATGATGGTTTACATGGAACAAGCCGACACGGTGAGACTGTATGTAGATCTATTCAATGCCAGGAAGTTCGCCCAAATGGGCGAACTCTTTGCCGAAGAATCACTGTGGGAGTCGCCTTCACCAACCCCAGGCACTCGAGGACGCTCTGAGATCATTGCCCGATATGCAGCAATGGCTGATGCTGGGATCGACATCATGATGACCATTACGAATCTGTACGAACAGGGCAACGTGGTCATCGCAGAGATAGTGACAAGCACGACCGAAGGACCCGTTGGCAGAGTCGCCGACGTTTTTGAGATTGATGACGAAGGCCGAATTTTGCGAATGACTGGCTATAGCGGCCCTCCGCGCCTCTGATCGAGTTACCGGAAGTTGGCTCTACATCACCCACGGGCATTCAACGTCAGCCGCCGATTGATAAGCGATTCCTCTCGTGATGAGATCTTTAACCGCAGCGGCGCTAAACCCAAAGCGTGTCAGAATCTCAGTGGTGTGCTCGCCAACGAGAGGTGATGGTGTGTGGCCGCCAGTAGGAGTGCGCGAGATATCAATCGAATTCTTACTGCAGTTAAGGGGGTGGGTTCAAAGAGACAAAAACTAAAAATCCGCACTCGTCAGCGAGGTTGCATCGCGTTCTATGGCGTTCACGATGACTTGAGCAACGTGTTCAGGGGTGAGACCTTGGGGAAATTTCGGTGCACTTCCGAATACTGATCGACTTGCCAAACCTGTCTCCGTGTGACCTGGATGAGCATCGAGAACCCGGATCTTTGCCCGACGTATTTCAAGAGCCAACGCGGAGAGCCAAGCTGCATGTGCTGTCTTGCTGGCAACGTAGGCCGCCATGCCCGGAAAGGCTCGCTCAGCGACAACTCCAGTGATCCCGACAACTATT
>CANJCG010000162.1 GCA_947472655.1 Actinomycetota bacterium | reverse complement strand
GAAGCGCGAGAAAATAAGTTCTGCCAGTTCTGTGCCTACCGATCAACGTGCCCGGTTCAAAAGCGCGGCGAGCAGGTGTTGTCATGACCGCGGAACTCACTCGACCTCAGCTGGATTTGGTGATGGGATTTTCAGTCAGCGATGAGCAGTGGGACATCATCGCCGCACCGCTTGAACCAAATGTGGTTGTTGCAGGTGCAGGCTCAGGTAAAACCACGTCGATGGCAGCTCGTGTTGCTTATCTCGTTGGCGGTGAATATGTCACTCCAGAGCAGGTTCTTGGGCTGACCTTTACAAATAAAGCAGCGGCATCGCTGGGCGCAAACATGCGTAAGGTTCTGCGAGCCTTAGAAGCCGCAGGTTTGGGCCCGCTTGCCCCAGATCTTGGTGACGATGAAAGCGTTGCGGGCGAGCCATCAGTGCAGACCTATAACTCCTTTGCTTCACGCATCTTGAGTGAGCACGGCATTCGACTTGGTCGTGAGCCAGGTGCTCGGGTGCTCACCGAAGGTTTTCGCGAGCAGCTGGCCTACCGGGTGGTGTGTTCCAGTGTGTTACCGCTTGAAGCTTTCGGTAAGGGCCCTGAATCCCTCACCTCCGATCTCTTAGATCTGGAGGATCAGTGCAGTGAACTCGATATTTCCCCTGATCGCTTGATCGAGTGGGATTCCAAACTCATCGATGACATGAACGCTATTGAACTTGCCGGAAAGTTTCAAAAGAATGCAGGTGAGATCCGTGAGACAGCAAAGAAGCGCAGGCATTTAGCCCGCTTGGTTCTTGAGTGGCGCGCTGCAAAAGAACGCTATGACGTATTGGACTACACCGATCAAACCCGGCTCGCCCTTGAGCTCGTGCGCCGTTTTCCTGAAGTTGGGCAAAGCGTTCGCGAGCAATTCACAGTGGTCTTGCTTGATGAATACCAAGACACCTCAATTGCACAGCGCAAGTTGTTGCAAGCACTTTTCCCAAATGGCCACGCAGTCACGGCAGTTGGTGATCCCTGTCAGGCAATTTATGGTTGGCGTGGAGCCAGCGTCGACAACATCGAACATTTTCCTCAGCATTTCCCAGCACTTAGAGACGGAATCCTCACGCCTGCTCGCCGATACACCTTGAGTGCGAACCGCCGTTCGGGATACAACATTTTGAAAGTTGCAAATGACTTGTCGCACGGGTTACGCAGTTTTCACACGGGTATCGAAGAATTAAAGTGGGCTGATTCAGATAAAGGCGCAGGGCTCGTCACGATCGGGATGTTTGAGCGATCTGATGATGAACGAGCCTGGGTCGTCGATCGCATCGAAAAAATTGGCGAAGGTCTACAGGGCAAGTGGGGCTCGATTGCAATCTTGGCCAGTAACGGCAAAGAGCTTGCAGCCCTTGATGCGCTACTGCAATCCCGAGAAATTCCCAGCCAGTTACATGGCGCTGCCGGGCTCTTGAACCAACCCATCATCGTTGATGTGCGCAGCTTGTTGGAGGCTGTGGTTGATCCAGTGGCCAATGGCTGCGTCGTGCGGTTGCTAGCCGGACCGCGTTGGGCAATTGGTGCACGCGATCTTGCGGGTCTGGGTAAACGTGCAGCTCATCTTGCAGGCAGTCACCACAACATCGATCCAGCCACTGTGACCCAGGCACTTGATGCAGCCGTTGCTGGCGCTGATCCAGTGGAAATGACTTCGCTGAGCGATGCCACCATGGATTTGGGTGACCTCACCGACTATTCACCACAAGCCGCACAACGATTGGCGGAGTTCGGCCAAGAGTTACAACAGTTACGCCGTCATGCCAGCGAGCCCTTGCCTGAATTCTTAAGTCGGGTGCTGAGTGTGACCGGACTTGATGTCGAGCTTGCAATGGCTCATCCACAAGCCCAACTGGCTTGGATGACCTTTGCTGCACTTGCCGCAGATTTCACTGATCTTGAGGGGCGTTCGACTTTGAGCGCTTTCTTGCGCAGGCTAAATGATGCTGAGCGATTTGATGTTGATCTCAAAGTCGATGTTGTCCAGCGCGCAGATGCGGTGCAATTGATGACTATTCACAAAGCAAAAGGTTTGGAATTTCCGGTAGTGATCGTTCCCGGCTTTGTCGAAGGTGCCTTCCCCGGTGGTAATTCACGCAGTCGGTGGATGAAAAGCGCATCGGTTATCCCTTGGCACCTTCGCGAGGATCAAACCGACGAACTCGTGAGTTATCCAGCGCGCGATCGCACGCCAACAGCCAAAGAACTCGATGCCTATGTTGACGTCTTGCAAGAGCACGATCTTCTTGAAGATCAGAGATTGGCCTATGTGGCGCTCACCCGAGCTGAGAGCACCTTGATTGCAACCGGCCACTGGTGGGGACCAACCCAGCAAAAGCAGCGTGTTCCTGGACGCTATCTTGACCAAGTTCGAAGCACCAGTGACGAATTTGATGAAGCCATTGCTTATTGGCACGACGAACCGTTGGTTGAAAAGAATCCGTACCTTGAAGAGGGGGCAGGCTTTTCTTGGCCAGCCACACTGGAGTCTCCAGCAAAAGTGCAGGCCTTGGCCGAACTTGTGCAAGCAGCAAATACCGATGAAGTTTTCGAACTCACCGCGCAAGAAGCAGAAATTACAGAGCAATGGAACGACGATGCTCGTGTGTTAATCGAAGAAGCAAGGCGCCTTCGTGAACCAGTAGTAAACGTGCAACTACCAGCAACGGTGTCAGCCAGTGTCTATATTCGCGCGCTGAGTGAACCAGAACAACTTGCCCGCGATCTAGCTCGACCAATGCCATCGCCAAGTTCAGCGGCGTCCTCGCGAGGCACGGCCTTCCACGCTTGGGTTGAAACTCAATACGGCCAACAGTCGTTGTTGGATCCGGATGATCTTCCAGGTGCAGGTGACCACGACATCGTCAGTGATCAACAACTTGTCGAACTCAAAGAGGCCTTCAAGAAGTGCGTATTTGCCAATGTCACACCAGTTGCAGTTGAACAACCTTTCGCGATGTTGGTTGATGGACGAGTGCTACGCGGTCGCATTGACGCAGTCTTTGAAACTAATGGTCGTTTCGATGTCATTGACTGGAAAACCGGTAGTGCAAAGTCAGCAGATCCCATGCAACTCGCGCTCTACCGACTTGCATGGTCGCGGATCGCCAACGTGCCCTTGGAACAGATCGATGCTGGGTTCCTTGTCGTGCAAACTGGTGAACTTCTTCGCCCGAAATTGCCTGACGTGCCGACATCTACCTGAAGCGCCAACTACTGAAAGCTGGTTATTCCTTGTCGGAGACCACGATTGGTTCTGCACCATCAGTCTGGTGATGTGCCGATGCAATTGCCGCACCCGCTTCTTCTGTTGGTTTAGGCCGAACACCCACGAGTTTGCGCATCCATTCACGAGCTGGTTCTTCAACAAATTTCCACATCAGCCAAGCAATCACAAGCGCGCCAG
>CANJCG010000161.1 GCA_947472655.1 Actinomycetota bacterium | reverse complement strand
CAGAAGTGCTTTGCCAAGGTGCCGCAAAGCGTAGATCTCGCCAGACTCGATCAACAAAGGCGTCTGCTGCATCTAAATCCTGCGGCACCTCACCTTTCGCAATGAAATCGGCAACAGCATGCACGACACTGCCAAATTTTGTTGCTTCACCGCGTGCAACATCGGCGTGCACGTCATGCTCGAGGAATCGGCGTAGTGGGCAATCTGCGATGGAGTCGATTGCACTGCCCGATAACCCGATCGGTTTATCTACCGCTCGAATTGGTTCATCTCGTTGCGTTTGGTTTCTGATTCCCCACCAGGTGGTCGGCAAAGCTGCAGGCACAAGTGGCTGACCTGAGTCGTCGACAATCACAGCGAGTTCCGATAACTTGCGGATGGCTGCCTGTCGAATAGCTAGGGAACTTTGTGGATCAGTAGCTGCTAGCCGTAACTTTGCTACCAACTCAGATAATGAAGTGGTGAAGCGCCGGCGTCGATCGGCAGCAACCCAAGGAACTTCAAGTTCTTCTAGGAATCGACTTGGCTGAGAACCTGAATCTTCGAAAAGTTGCAGCGTCGTGATCACACATGAATAGCGAGCTCGAGTAATTGCTACGTAGAGCAACCTGCGTTCTTCAGCAAGTAAAGCGCTGGGACTCATTGCGGGTCCAACGCCATCGGCAGTTAATCGATCAGACTCAAGAACGCTGCCGCGTGGGCGCAAGTCGGGCCACTGCCCTTCTTGGGTGCCAGCAATCCACACCGCATCCCATTCTTGACCTTTTGCTCGGTGGGCAGTGAGCACCCGTACGACTTCACCTTGAATGCCGCGTTCTGAGATTGGCTCGGCGGATAAATGTTGCTCTTGAAGCGACATCACAAAATTTCGGACGCCCACGACGCCGCGATAGCGCTGTTGCGCTCGCTCAGCTGCGTCAAAGAGCGCCATCACCGCGTCAATATCGTGATCCGCTGATCGAGAACCTTCAAGTGCTTGTCGTCGTAGTCGATCAGCCCAGCCATGGGCCCGGGTGCGATCAGCGCACTGACCAGACCACACCATCCACAAGACTTCGACCGGAGTTGCGCCTCGTTCAACGAGCTGATGCGCATCATTAATGAGTTTCATGAATTGCTGCAAGGACTGACTTACATCTGCAAGTTGTTCGTCAGCTGGCAACGGACGTGCACCCCGCAACACATCACGTAATAACTCATCAGAGGGTGACGGGGTAATCGTTGGATCATCTATGCGGGCCTGCATGCGCAAAGCCCGACCAAGTGCGCGAAGTTGCGATGGATCAATTCCGCATAGTGGGCCGGTAACGAGCTCAAGTGCTTCAGCTGTGGATATTGCACTTGGCCGCACGGCAACGCTGAGAGCCTGCAATAGCACCGCAATCGAAGGTTCGGCACGGAGTGGAATCTCGTCAGTGGCAACGGCTGCGGGAACACCGGCCTGCACAAGAGCACGTTGCACCCCAGCAATGTCTTGGCTATTGCGAACAAGTACTGCCATCTGCGACCACGGCACGCCTTGATGTAGGTGCATGGCCCTCATATCTTGGGCAATACCCGCAGAGCGCATCAACTCACTGTCGAAAGCCTGCACTTCAATGGACCCGGGCGCTGATTCAACTTCACAGATTGGGTTGCGATGTAAGGCAAGGACTGAAGGATCAAACGATGGAATCCGAACTCTGGAAATGATGCGAGCTGCTGCGTCACGAATTGCGGGGCCGAATCGGCGGGTATGGCGCAACACCACAATCGGCGCTGGCTTGTTCGCGCTGCCAAATTCCGCAGGGAACCGCATGATGCCACCCAGATCTGCGCCACGAAAACCGTAAATTGATTGATCCGGATCACCGACGGCGATGACTGTGGTGTGTGGACCAACAAGCGCTCGTAGCAATGCAACTTGAAGTGGGTCAGTGTCTTGAAATTCATCAACACAGATCAATCGATACTGCTGTTGTAGAGAGCGTGCAACGTCGGCACTTTGCGCGCGGGCTACGGCAGCACTTAAGAGCTCCACATAGTCAAGAACGTTTTGCCAGTCCATGACGTCGCCTTCTTGGGCAGCAAGACGACCAACAGCAATCCAGGCTGGTCGTTGTGAAGAGCGACCGATGCGTTCAAGTTGTTCGGGAGCAATACCAAGCATTTTGGCTTTGGCAAGCACTGCTCGCACTTCATTAGCCAGGCCAAGCGTAGAAACCGCACCGGCAAGATCATCTGGCCAATCAATCGTGCCGTCTTCAACCGCGCCCATCAGCAACTCACGGATGCGCACGTCTTCTTCGGCACCGGAGAGCAACTGAGGTGGCTCGCGGTAATCCTCAGCGGTAGCCGTTTGTTGCAGCAAGCCGAAGGCAAAGGAGTGGAAGGTTGCTACCGCAGGGAGGACTCCGCCACCAAGACGGGACACCAAACGATCGCGTAAGTCAGCAGCCGCACTCTTGCCAAAGGTCAAAGCGAGCACCTGCTCTGCCCTGATTGGCTCAAGCAGATCAGTGAGTCGAGCCACGATGGCCTCAACGATGGTGGTGGTTTTGCCGGTGCCCGGACCAGCCAGCACTAACAGCGCACCGTGACGGTGATCAACAACCCGCTGCTGATCTGCATCGAGAACTGGGGGGATGGCAGGCGGTAAGGCAGAAAGATCCAGGCTCCAGGTGTGCCCGTTGCCTCGCTCTCGCAATCCTTGTGCCATGAGGCATTAGTACCACCTTGGTCTGACTTCACCACCCACGCCGAACGGGTTGTCACCAGCTAATCCGGGCGATCTGACACGATGGTCCCGTGAGCGACCAGCCCGTACGTTTCAACGACGGGCCGTCGGATCCCCTAGGCCTTGATGGAGGCCAGTCCCCCACCCTGATCATTGAAGACGGGGTTATCCCACTTCGAGTGCGCAGACCGATGGATCTGGCCCGTTTTGTCTTGGCGATAACCCTGACTTTTGCCATTGTGTTGGCTGCCTGGTTTGCGTCGAGCACGAGTGCTGGCCTTGACTCAGATCTCTCTAGCACCGCGAGTTTGCTTCCTGGATTTGTCGTGCTCCTGCTCAATGTCATTGGTGGAATCGGCACTCTTGGCCTGCCTATCGCAGCTTCAATCGCCTTGGCTGTACGTAAGCGGCTTCGTCAACTTTTTGATTCGCTCCTAGCTTTATTGTTCAGCGTTATTTTTTTAACGACGCTTGCAACGGTTGTTTCAACTCTTGATTCACCCCGGCTCCTGACAGCCCTTACGGGATCGGCAAGCCAGGGAGGTGCTTCAACTGCTCCAATCCTTGGCGGTCTGATTGCTTTCATCACCGTTGCTCGACTGATGAACCGTCGCCCGTGGAGTGTGCTGAGCGTCATCGTTATCGGTTCAGTGATGATCGTGACGGTGCTGAGTTCAGCAATTGCACTTGCCGGGATGCTCATTTCCATCACCATTGGCTGGGGCATCGGCCTCATCTCGCGCTACGCATTGGGCACTCCCACCTCGCGGCCT
>CANJCG010000160.1 GCA_947472655.1 Actinomycetota bacterium | reverse complement strand
CCATCTAGAATGAGTGAGTGCAGCCAGAATCCAAAGAGCCGGAAACTGGCGAGCTCCAAGCAACAGATGACCTAGCCGATTCCACGGCGCCGACACCCTTTGATGATTTCGAGGTCATCGGGCTCGATGAGGACCAGCGCAGTCCTGCAGACCAATCTGATCCGCGCGAAGAATCAGTAGAAGAAGAATCAGTAGAAGTAGTCCACGAAGCAACTGCCACTGAAGATCAGGCCTGGTCGGAGTGGTTCAGCGATTCCCAAGACGGCATTCTTTCGATCCTTCCTCGCCGCCATCACCATGTGACCACTGTGGTGGTCTCGCATGACGGGGCAACCTGGTTACCCGCGGTGCTGACCACGTTGGCCAACCAAACGCGTCCCGCGGATGCTGCCGTTGGGGTAGACACCGGATCTCACGATGACAGCCCAAACCTTTTGCGCAGGTCTCTGGGCTCAGATCGAGTGATCGTGGTTGATCGTTCGGTTGGATTTGGCTCAGCAGTATTGGCTGGGCTCGCCCATGTTGGCCAGGTGCAGGTAGAACCATCTGCACAATCAGAGGAGCTCGCCACCTGGGTGTGGCTTTTGCACGATGACAGCGCTCCTAACGCTTCATGTTTGGAAGAGTTACTCGACGCAGCAGATAACCAACCGAGTGTGGCGATCCTTGGGCCGAAAATTCTTGGCTGGCACGATCAACGCCTGTTACTGGAAGCCGGATTTAGTGTGACTGGCGCCGGACGTCGCTTCACGGGATTAGAGCGACGTGAACACGACCAAGGTCAGCATGATGGCGATCGCGACGTACTTGCTGTGAGTTCAGCAGGCATGTTGATTCGACGTGACTTGTGGGATCGCATGAACGGCTTCGATCCGCAACTCCCTTTGTTTCGTGATGACCTCGATCTTTGTTGGCGAGCGCATCGCGCTGGTGAGCGCGTGGTTGTTGCCACAAATGCGGTGCTTCATCACCGAGAAGCATCGGCGCATGCCCGACGCATTTCCGATTTAGCGCCGCATCCACATCGCGCCGATCGCGAAGCAGCAGTGCACGTCTTGCTGGCTCAAAGCAGTCTTGTCGCGAGTCCTTTCATTGCAATCCGTTTATTGCTCGGTAGCGCACTTCGCGCACTCATGTTCTTATTAGGAAAAGACTTCAACGCCTCAGGCGATGAAGTGAAGGCAGTGTTGAGCGTTGCTCGGCATCCCAAAAGGCTTGCTGAATCCCGTCATCGCATTCACCAGACTTCAACGGAACCCGTTTCTGTAGTGAACAGTTTGCGTCCACGTCTGGCTTGGCAGTTGAGGCACACTCTTGAAGCGTTGATTGGTATTGCGTCGACGAGCGAATCAACAGCCTCAATGTCAGCGAGTGCTAGCGAAACTGGTCCAAGTGATGGTGAATCTGATTATCTCGATGTTTCGAGTTCAGGATTACTCAAGCGCATCTTGTGGCGTCCAAGCGTGATCATGGTGCTTTCACTCATGGTGTTTGCGATCATCGCAACGCATGCCTTGTGGTGGGGTGATGGCGTGTTGCAAGGTGGGGCGCTCCTGCCAACGCCAGATGGAGCAACAGATCTTTGGGATATCTACACCCAAGGCTGGCACGATATCGGTCCTGGTTCCAGCATGCCGGCACCCCCTTATTTATTGACACTCTTTATTGCTTCAATTGCGTTCCTCGGTAAGAGTGCACTCGCTGTGCAAATCGTCATGTTGCTCGGACTCGCGTTTGCAGGATGGGCTGCGTACTTCACCTTGCGCGGAGTGATACTCAGCAAACCTGTGCGAGTGTGGGCCGCAGTGATGTATGCGGTTCTTCCATCAGTCACGGGTGCAATGACAGCCGGGCGTCTAGGCACGGTCATCGCTGCAATCGCGTTCCCCCTCGCGGTTCGGTCGTGCGTTCGATTGGCGACCAGTACTGCATCAGTTCGTCGTGCAGCTGGCACGGCATTGCTGCTTTCAATTTTGATCGCAGCAATCCCACTGTTTTGGTTGATCGCATTGATCTTTGCCCTTGCCTTGGGCATCACGAGGTGGCGCCGCGACGCGCAGGAGTCCCAGCAACTTTTGAAGCGTCTGGCGATTGCGATCATCGGTCCAGTTATCTTGCTCGCGCCATGGAGCCTGCAGTGGTTTGTTCAGCCGGTGCGCTTCTTGATCGGTTCTGGTGAGCACAACTTAAGTGATCCAGATCTTTCTCCAATTTCAGTATTTCTTCTGCATCCTGGCGGCCCAGGCATGACACCTGTCTGGATCACCGCCGGCTTAGTGGCTGCTGGATTTCTCGCGCTATTGCGTCGCGACCGCTCAATGCAGATTGCACTGTCTGTGGGCTTGAGCATCATCGGCTTAATGTTCGCGATCTTGCAGACCATCGTGCTGGTGACTCCTCCGGGAGCTACAGATGCGATTCGACCTTGGCCAGGGCCGGCCACATTAGTTTGGGGCGCTGGCCTGATCTTGGCCGCAGCGCTCGGCGCCGATGGACTGCGTCAAGCCATGGTTGGCTCAAGTTTCAGTTTGGAACAGCCGCTTGCCGTGATCGTGACGATTTTGGCGGTACTGACCCCGCTTGGTTCAGCGGTGTTGTGGCTGCCTACCGCTGCTGATGAGCTCCAAAAGGCTCCAGCAAGCGCGGTGCCGGCCTTTGTCGCGGCTGACTCTGTTGGTCCGCAGGCTCCTCGCACCTTGATGCTGCGACAAGCCGGCCCCGGCCAAGTGCTCTATACCTTGCTCAACGGCCCAGGTGCGGTGCTTGGCGACGCAGATATGGCACCTACCGGTGATGTCTGGCTACCTCTTGACGCTGATGTTGCTGCGTTGACATCTGGTCGGGGCGGCACTGAGATCGCTCACTTAAGTGGCTACGGGGTTCGGTATATCTCGCTCGTGCGCGGTACTTCAACGGGTTTGATTCCCATCCTTGACGGCGAACCAGGTTTACGACGGTTGTCTAGCGAGGCAGGCGAAGTCTTGTGGGGGATTGACGGAGTAACTTCGCGCGCTCGCTTAATTACCGATGGTGTTGCCAGTGAACTTGATGTGATCGGCGGTACTCCGGAGCGCACAGCTGCTGTTGGAGTAGGAACGACGCCGTATCTAGATCAACAATTTGCGGCAGCAACCACAGACCGCCAACTCGTTGTCGGCGAACTTGCAAACAGCAAGTGGAGCGCAGTCGCGATTGATGATGCCACCGGTGAAGAGACGTCATTGGAGCCAGTCACCGTTCAAGGAGCATTGGATTGGTCGCAAGCTTTTGTCGTACCCAAGGATGCCGTACATGTTCGCGTGAGTTTCAGTCAGACCACGCGCTCACTGTGGATGTGGCTCCAACTCATTGTGTTCGTTGTGCTTGTCGTTCTGTCCCTTCCTGCACGTCGAGTTGATGACATAGATCCTGACGTTGAGGGTTCAGGATTTCCTGCCGAGGCGGTGCGACATGAGTGAAGAATTCGGGCCTGAATCCACGAGCAATGAAATTGTAGAAGTGCAAT
>CANJCG010000159.1 GCA_947472655.1 Actinomycetota bacterium | reverse complement strand
GTTGACGGTGAGGGCACTCGCCGAACGCAGGAGATGACGATTCAGCGTTTGCAAACCACAGCCGCAACCCGTAGCGAAGTTATTGCACAATTTGCCACCCTCACGTTGGGTTCGGGCGCGGCCGCAATGGTTCTTGGCCGCGCGTCCATGCATTCCGAAGGCCATCGAATGATTGGCGGAGTTTCGCGCGCTGCCACCCAATACAACAAGTTATGTGTCGGAGATCTCGACGGGATGGTCACAGATTCCAGTCGACTTCTCAATGCAGGGGTCGAGCTTGCAATCAATACGTGGGAAGGGTCCAAGGCGCATTTTGATTGGGCAAACTTGGATGCGTACTTTATTCATCAGGTTTCCAAGGTGTACACGGATGCAATTACCTCAGTACTTGACATTGATCCTGCATGTACCCCGGTGATTTTTCCGACACGTGGCAACATGGGCCCAGCCTCGGTGCCTTTTACGTTAGCTCGTAACCAAGCCGATTTAGTGTCGGGTCAACGCATTGCAATGATGGGAATCGGTTCTGGATTGAACTCCGCCATCATCGAAATCGCTTGGTAGCCAATGCGCAGTCCTTCCGTGGCGTCACCAGCGACGCTTCCGCCTGATGGACTTCCGGGGCTTAAGGCAGCTTGGTCACGATTAATTACGTGTGCTGATGGTGATGGAATCGAGCGCACATGGCATGTACTTGATAATCAGGTTCATAACCCTCGCGTCACGGTTCTTGCCGTTCACGGCAATCCGACGTGGTCATATTTATGGCGTCGAGTCTTGGCGTCCGCCCCGTCAGATGTGCGGGTAGTCGCAGTTGATCACTTAGGTATGGGATTCAGCGAGCGGTTAAGTAAGCAGCGTCGGCTGCAACAACGAATCGATGACCTCAGTGGAGTCACGGCCGCACTTGGCATCGTTGGACCAGTGGTAGTGCTCGCACATGACTGGGGCGGGCCGATATCACTCGGCTGGGCACTTGCTCATCGCGCGCAAATACGCGGATTGGCGTTGACGAATACGGGTGTGCATCAGCCGACCGATGGTGGCATCCCACTCGTCATTGCTGCCGCACGATTTGCCCCAGTGCGATCACTCAACACCGTGCGCCTGCCAATTTTTCTGCGCATCACCACTGCACTGAGTGGCTCACGCATGACTGAAGACGTGCGGCGCGCTTTCTGGGCGCCCTATCTCAATGCCGAACGCCGGGCAGCCATTGGTGATTTCGTCGAAGACATTCCGGTTAAGGCGAACCATCCCAGTGCCGCGATTCTCGATGAGGTTGCAGAGGGGATTCGTGGGTTACAGGTGCCCACTTTGCTGCTATGGGGGCCAGGTGACCCTGTGTTTAATGACCGGTATCTCGCTGATCTTCAACAGCGCATGCCACATGCACAAGTGCATCGCTACGAAGGTGCCCGCCACCTTGTAATAGAAGACGCACCCATGCTGGTCGAAGATTTTTGGATGTGGATGGGCGATCTCGACTCAAGGTCACAACTCAATGTGACTACACAAGATGCAGACGGCACCGACAACGAGGATCGCGCACTCGAACGTGATGCAGTCCGTCCATTATGGGCAGCGCTTGTGGCAAACGCTGAAGCGCGCCCTGACGAAGATGCGATCGTTGAACCCGCTGGCGGGGGCCGTTGGCGGCGGGTCTCCTGGCGCCAATTGAGCAAAAAGGTCGATTGGCTGGCTCGAGGGTTGGCGGGGCGCGGCATTGCGCGCGGTGACCGAGTCGCGGTGTTGGTAACGCCTGGGGCCGATCTCATCGCCACGGTTTATGCGTGTTGGAAGATTGGTGCGACCGTTGTGATCGTCGATGCAGCCCTTGGTGTTCAAGGAATTCGTCGCGCATTGCGAAGTGCTCGGCCAAGTCACATCATCGCAATACCCAAGGCGATTCCGGTTGTCCAAGGCCTAGGCGCGAAGGTCATTGCATCTCGTCAGTTGGCACGTATTGCTGCCGAAGGGGAGTCAAAGGCCAGCCCCGCGCAGGCACAGGCCAATGATGAAGCGATTGTTGTCTTCACATCTGGATCCACGGGACCTGCAAAAGGTGTGGTGTATCGACACGAGCAAATCGCGCGCACTCGAGATCTGATCGTTTCGTATTACGACATTACCGAGCGTGATGCACTTGTTGCTGCATTCGCACCATGGGCTGTCCTTGGTCCGACTTTAGGTATCTCTTCGGTCATTCCTGACATGGATGTCACTCGTCCTGCAACCTTGACTGCTAAAGCTCTGGGAGCAGCTGTTCAGGCGGTAGGCGGCACGCTGATGTGGGGTTCACCTGCTGCCCTTCGTGCGGTGATTGCTACCCGTGATGGCTTACGTGACAGGTCAGAGCTCAGCACCTTGCGACTCGTGTTGGGTGCTGGTGCTCCGGTGTCACGGGAATTACTGCAGGGAATGAAGGATCTATGTCCAATAGCTGATGTGCGCACGCCATATGGCATGACTGAAGTGTTGCCAGTGTGCGATGTTTCGTTGGATGAAATTATTTCGGCGGGTGATGGCCCGGGTGTATTAGTAGGTCATCCAATAGCCGGCGTCGATGTTCGGATTAGCTCTCTCGATAGTAAAGGCCAGGCAACAGGCCTGCTCAGCGATTCCGCATTCGTTTTGGGCGAGGTCGTAGTGCGTGCACAGCATGTGAAAGATCGTTATGACGCATTGTGGGCCACTCAGCGTCGCAGCAGTCGCGAGTTGGGCTGGCATCGCACCGGTGACGTGGGTGAGCTCGATGAGTTAGGTCGCCTTTGGATAGGTGGTCGACTAGCGCATGTGATCACCTCTGCATCAGGTCCTATTTCCCCTGTCGCCATCGAACAGCGCATGGGTGCAATTAGTGAAGTGCTTCAAGCTGCTGCAGTTGGCGTTGGGCCCGCAGAGAACCAGCAGGTGGTCATCGTGTTAGAAACAAACCGTGTGGTCGATCTCCCTTTAATCGATGAGGTTCGTTCATTGGCACAGGTTCCGATAGCTGCAGTTCTTGCGCGTACTGAACTTCCAGTAGATGTGCGGCACCGCTCAAAGGTGGATCGAACTGCGTTGGCACTGTGGGCCTCGAACGTTCTGGCAGGGCGTTCGTGAAGGTGTTAGTCACTGGAGGACGTGGTCTTCTAGGAAGCGCAACGGTTGCAGAGTTAGATCGTCGCGGCCACGAAGTGACAACGTTTCAGCGCAGCCCAAGCGCAAATCCACGCGAAGTACTCGGTGATGTGACGGATGCGGCAGCGTTGCGGCGCGCTGTTGCAGGCAATGACGTTGTTGTTCATCTTGCTGCCCGGGTCTCGATGACTGGAGCCTGGAATGACTTTCTTGCAGTAAACGTTGATGGCACTCGCAATGTTGTGAACGCCTGTAGATCCGAAGGTGTGACACGGCTGGTGCACGTGTCTTCGCCATCCGTGGCTCATGCAGGGGAACCACTTGTAGGAGTTGGAGCGACTCCGGCTGATCCCGATCATGTTCGAGGTCATTACGCACGCAGTAAGGCAATGGCAGAAATTCTTGCATTGGAC
>CANJCG010000158.1 GCA_947472655.1 Actinomycetota bacterium | reverse complement strand
GTCTTGATTTGGGTCGCAATTGTGGCCGTGCTCATCATTCGCCGGTGGCCATCGCTGCTCACCTGGTCAATCGCCGCAGGGTTGCTGTGGGTCGTTGGCACTTGGAAGTATTACCCATTCGCGATGGGGATCATGCTGATGCCAGTGTTGCGGTTGCGTCGAGGGTGGATAGTTTTTCTCGCCTACGGTGTCGCTTCTGTGGGTTATGTGCTTGGCACCTGGTCAAATTTCAGATTCAGCATGCAATCCAATTCAAATATGACCGAAGTTGGCGACTACGTAGTGTTGGGCCGAGTGCCAGTCGTCTCGCGCATGTTTGGCTCTGTTTTTCCATCACAGGGAATTCAGTTTGGCGACGTACTCGTATTCCTTTTAGCGCTATGCGCTGTGCTCTGGGGAGTATGTATTGCCATCCAATTTGCGCGACGCATAAAGATCCCAGCCGTACATGAATCAATGCTCGGTGCTGCTGGCAGTGGGCTCTTCCTAGCCAGTGTGCTCGTTGGAGGATTTGGCTGGGCATACAAGGCAGCATTCTTGCTGCTCGGCGTTCCGCTTTTGTCATGGTTGGTTATGCAAAAGAACCGACAAGCAATATTCGCAGGAGTTGCAGGCTTAGCGCTCACTGCTGTGTGTTCGATCGTGGTGTGGAACACGTTGCTCGCAAGCCTTGCGGGCATCATCGCCGCATCGATTGTGGCTGGGTTGAGTTTCTCTCTGATGGTTTTAGCAGTGGCAAGGGAAATGCGCTCTCGCGCAACTTCTGAAGGGTAGTTCGTGAGCAAATACCTTGAGGCGCTCAAGCGTCCATCTAACGCAATCTTCGCTGTGGTGTTTTTGGTGGTGTGCTGAGCCGCGACCTTGATGGCGGCATCTTCCTTTCGGTTGCATCCGCGATGCGGTCAGGATCACCGCTGTATGCCGGAGTTCTTGATAACAAGGATCCTTTGTTCTTTGGCGTGATGGCTGGCACCGGTGCTATTTCACCAGTGCTGATGTTTGTTCTTGACTGGATGTGGCTAGCAATCGCAAGTTATGGCTCGTTCTTGCTGGCTCGCAAAGTTATGCCTCTCTCAACATCATTTCTTGTGGCACTTGTCGCAACACCATTCATACTTGTCGGACCCTTCTACAGCCCGGGGCTCACGAATACGCCTGGGTCAGCTGTTGCACTCTTGGCCTTGGGCTTACTCCTGAATCGCAAGGCAGTGGCCGCTGGCATCGCACTCGGTGCACTCCTATTTCTTAAGTTCACTGTATTTCCAGCGATTCTTATCTGCGTTCTCGTTGCCTTATGCATTCCAACTTGGCGACGAACGATCCTTCGCCTTTCGGTGGCCTTCGCGGCGACGACTTTCGCAGCGCTTGTACTGCTCTTCGCCTTTGGATCGCTATCTGGTTATTTCGATACGTTTGGGCACAATCGAAAGTACGCCTCCGATGTGATGACGTATTTTGGTTTCGAAGATTCACCAATGGGTCACATCAATCGCCTTCGAGATTCTTGGACAACAGGTGAGTGGCTTGCCATTGCTGTAGTTCTCGTCATTGCGGTTCTTGGAATAATTCGTCTCAAGCCCTGGCCGTCAAATCAACGCGATGAGCAGCGACTCATCGCCCTCTGGTTGCCATTAACACTCGTGCTGGTGAGTGCTTCGCTGGCGATGACATTCGTTTGGTCCCATCACACCCAAGCCATCTATCTCGTTTCAGTGCTCGCAGTGATTGTGTTCGCGGCAGTAGTTTCAGGCAAAGAGTTGCAGTGGCTGACCTGGCTTCTTGTGTTAGTCGCCACCTGGATACTGAGTGGTTGGCTCACTCCGTCGAATTTTGTTGATTCCTGGGATGCACGCAGGCTTGCATATGACGCGTCGATAGGTGCTGTTCACGAAGTACCCAAAGATGCAGTGCTTCTCAGCACCATTCCACTGAATGATTTTACTTTCGCCAGACTCGGTACAAACGATGATCGCGGTTTTATGACAGGAGTTCCGTCGCGCTCTCATTTGGCTTGCCCAGCTTTCCATTTGTACGACTTTTCTCCAGCGGAAGATTTTGCTGCATTGAATAGTTGCATCCAAAACGTTGATGCGATTTTGTTGACTGACAATTTTGTGAACTTTGGTAATGGTGGTCGAGCGCCATATGCTCGTCCGATCCTGGATTATGTAGCTAACGCGTTTACTTGTATCAAGGTTGATACGAGTCAGATCTGCCAGCGAAAAATCACGTCCTAATTTCGCTCAGGATAAGCACCAGCCGGCAAATTACATGCAGGTGCTTGTATTAAGTTTCAAGATCGTTGCATCTGTGTTGGTGTAGACAACCGTGGCGAACGGTTCCCAGCTACGTGTCTGCGTGCGTACTGGATCCACCCAAATCCAGGAAACCTCAGCCTTACATAGTGGACCAAGAGTGTCTTTACTTGGGCGATCAATAAATGCCCACTCTTCACGCTCTCGAGTTAAGAGCAAATCAGTAAGTGACGAAGGCCCATACATTGCCTGATAAATAACAGCGGAAGCAAAGGTGCGCATTCCGGTGAGAGCTGTAACTAGTGATCCTGCAGTGAAGTTGGTTGCGAGCAGATCATCAGGCTGCGCTTGCGACTTTACCCAGTCTGCTGCAGCAACGTGCTGATTGCTCCACTGTGTAGTGGTTGTTGTGTCGAGCGAATTCACAAACGGAAGAAACGAGCCGAAATACTCCAAGCTCAATGGTGGAAGCACGCCAACTTTGTCGGAACCGATTCCAAGAAAACGTCCTTGGGCTGAAACCCCGACAAGGGCCAACAAACTGATTGCTAAGACTGCTGTCTTTAACAGGAGTTGTTTAATTGTGAGTTTTGCGACAAGTGCAGACAGCAACACGACTACGACAACGGCAGCAAGTGGACCGATCCAGCGCAGAGTGCCGAACCAAGGATCACCACCGGAAGGTCCGGTTCGCCAAAGAATCGAAACGATGATGAAGCCCACGACGGCGGTGACAGCAGCCAGCACTAACCGCAGCCTGTTATTCATTTCTTTGTGTGAAATATTTCGCATGCCCTCTGCCACACCGGCGGCTGAAATAGCAATGAGTGGAGCCGAAGCGGCAAGGGCAAACCAGGTTTCATTGAGTCCGCTGCTCATGAAGACCACGGCGAGTAGTCCGGTGACGGCCAAGGCGGAACCGTAAATGACTGAAGGCGAGGTTCGAGTTGCTGGCTGGTTAATAAACCAAATCAATCCAGCCCAGCGCAAAGAAATGGCGATAAGCAGGATCGCAGTTCCGAGAAGCACGCCAGCTGTTCCAGGAATTGGGTTGAGTCCTTGAACGGTTGATGCTCGATCCAGGATTGAGCCAAACCTTAGGTCTCCCGGGCTAGCTGATCCTGAGATGAGAGTGATGTAGAGAGCGCCCGACATCCCAACAACGAAAACAGCAGCAGCAATCGCGCGCTTCCACCACCAAGGCCGACAAATCATTGCAAAGAGGGCGACAACGCACACTGCCGCGATTCCTACTGCACCCGCGCTGATTTTGCCGCCCGTGGTGGCGGCGAAAAGCACAGCAATGAGTGTCACGAGCCAAGCGACTTTGC
>CANJCG010000157.1 GCA_947472655.1 Actinomycetota bacterium | reverse complement strand
GGCACGTATTTGGCTGCTTGACCCGAGATAGCACTAACTCTTCACAGGTGATCCTAAAACCTCAAACATTAGTTAATTCGGCTTAACTCATACATAATCTCGCAATGCGCACTCATCTAGCCGCGTTTGCGGTGGGCCTTGCCCTTGTTATTCCCACTTCTGCGGTAGCTCACGCGGAACAGGAAACCAGTCCTGTAACCACCGCGACGAGTGCCCCAACACTGACTTCGCGCGCTGCACCCATCGCTGGCACTCCCCCCCAGATCCTGGCAACGATTCCGGCAGTTTCACCCATTCGTACCGGCTTCAAGCAAGGGCTGTTCCCATCATTGACATCCAAAGCCAAGGACAAATATGGCTGTACGTTCCGCAACGAAATGCTCATCAAACTTTCGACAAAGAAGCCAAGCGTCGGTAAGGGTTGCAAAATCAGTGGCGGTCAATGGTCATTGGACTTCGGGACCAAAACCACGACAAAAGCTTCCGACGTTAAACTTGGAAAGCTCGTTCCTGATGCATACATCTATGGCCAAGGCGCTTACATGTGGACTCCCGCGCAACGTGCGGCTTTCACCACCACTATCGCTGCAGCAAAGATCACTCGCGCGAAGGTCACTCGCGCGAAGGTCACTCGCGCAAAGGTCACTCGCGCAAAGGTCACATCAACCAACCGCTTCCGTTCAAAGCCAATGCCCGTGGATCGCGATTCCTTGCCAAGTTACATCAACTACATCATTCCGAATTACAACATCAACGATATTCTCTACATCCCCAACAATAACAATATAATCATCAACAATACTGTCCCTTGCAGTAACTCCGTCTTCCTCATCTTGAACAGAATCAACAAAGCCATTATTGACAATCCCGACCCTAACCAGGCAGAACTTGATCGCCTAAAAGCTCTTAACCCAAAAATCTTCGAATCTTGGACTCTTTCAACCATGCTGAACTTCAAGGCTTGGGGTTTGAGTTTGTCGCCAAATGTGTTTGCAAATTTCCAGGTCACCTTAGATGCTTCGTTGCTTTCTGTATTGCGCAAAAATTTTGAAACTATTTATTTTGTTCCAAATCAATCAACTATTTTCAACATCAATGCGGTTCCGCAGATCGCCTCTGAAGTGGGTCCTAGATTCTTCTTCTCTGAGACCGGGCAAGTGATTCTCAATCCTAACTTCTTCTCCTATGGCGCACCAACGATGCCAGCTGTTGGCCGTGACCTGTTCGGTGTTCATGCGCCAGCAGATTGGTTCAGTGATGTGAAAAGTGGCACTGAAGGCCCAACAGACCCAGCAACAATCCCTTCTGTTCCGGTTGGCTACGTACGCCTTTGGGATACCGAAACCACGTGGCGTGATCTTGAGCCAACGAAGGGCGCCTTTGTTTGGCGCAAACTCAGCAAGCAAATTGAGACTGCTCAGGTACTGAACGCCAAAGTAATGCTGGTGCTGGGTGGAACACCGGCGTGGGCCGGTAGCGGTGGTGTCACTGACAACCCACGAAACCTCGATGACTGGCGCTCATATGTGAAGACTGTGGCATGTAAGTACGGCGCATCAATTAACGCGTATGAAATCTGGAACGAAGCAAACTTGGCAACGTTCTACGGTGGCACGCCAGCGCAGATGGCTGACTTAACTCTTGCGGCATTCCAAGAGATTCGCTCATGTAATCCAAGTGCGCTCGTGGTGGCTGCAAACACCACGTCTCGGGCTACGAATTCCTTCGCGACCTTCTTCCCTGCTTACCTCGCAGAATTGAAGACTCGCAACTGGCCAGCGGATGCTTACTCCGTTCACTCTTACCCAACCGCATCAGGTGGTGCAGACGATCGCATCAAAGGCATCGGCCAGTTCCGAACGATGCTGGCACTATCTGGTGCACCTTTCACCACCGTTTTCGATAGCGAAATCAACTACGGCCTTGCCGGACTTGGCGAAGGCAAGGTCGATATCACTGGTGATAAAGCCATGGCTTTGCTATCGCGCACCTATATCGACTCGGTGCGCTACGGATTTGGTTCAACGTTTTGGTACGTCTGGACTAAGACTGCAGATCCAAAGTTTGGTATCCAGCTCACTCCTAGCAATACCGACGAGCAACAAGCGTGGCGTCAAACCTACGACTGGCTCATTGGTGCTGCGATGCAAAAATGCGCAACACCAGAGCAAGGACTTGTCATATGTCAGTTCTCCAAGGGTGCAGAGAACTTCTCACTGGTTTGGTATGGCGATGCCGAAAGCCCCGACAACTTAATTCCACCCAAGGGCTATTTTGGGAAATTAGGTTCAATTTGCCAAACCCTGCGCGGCGCTGACTGTGCTGGCATCTTGAATGGAACTACCCCGCTTAGCTACATGCCAGTTCGCATTTCAGGTGCACCAAGTGCCGCTTCAGTGGTTGGCCCAGCCAGCATCTCGATGACCCCAGAGATTGTTGCTGTAGATCTAAAAGAAGTGACTCCACTCACTGTCACAGTGTTGGATGCCGCAGGTAAGCCTGTGGTTGACCAAGAAGTTCGAGCAACTGCAACAGGTTCAGCCCGATTTGAGGGTGGAAATTCTGTCAAGAATGGGCGCACAAACGCTGAAGGCAAATTGATACTCAGCGTTACACGCGTTGGTGCCAACGTCGCAGAGCGTGGCACCATCACAGTGATCCCAGATACGGGGCTTGCCTCGCTGAAAGCCACGTCAACATTGACGGCTAAAGGCATCACCTTGCAATCAGCAGTGCTGACTTTCGAATCACGAGGAAGAGTCACGGGAATCGCACCGGAATATGCTGGTAAGTCTGTCATGCTCATATTCAGACAGGAAAATGGGCTATGGTCTCAAAAGGTTGTTGTGAACGTAAACAACAACGGAAACTTCGCAGTGCCCATCGATGGTGTACGTGTAGGTCTCCGCGTCTACGCAGAGGATCTGCCCAGCGACAGCCGCAGTAACGCCGTGCGCTTCCAAAATTTCGGGGGGTACAGGCTTGAGTTGTGAGGTTTCCGAAATGTTCATTCATTACCTATTGAACACACAACGCTTCTAGTATTTGCCTCATCCCAACGATTCTTAAGGACTTCACATGGACGTCAAGGCTTACGCAGCCCCTGCTGCAAACCAACCGCTGGCACTAACCACAATCCCGCGCCGCGATGTTGGCCCCGATGACGTGTTGATCGAAATTAAATACGCCGGCATTTGCCACTCAGACATCCATCAGGGCCGCGACGAGTGGGGCGCAGGCACCTTTCCGATGGTTCCAGGTCACGAAATTGCTGGCGTTGTAACTGAGATTGGTGCAAACGTCACCAAGTTCAAGGTTGGTGACTACGCTGGCGTTGGTTGTTTCGTTGATTCCTGTCGTGTGTGCGCTAACTGCGTTGCTGGCCACGATCACTACTGCCTAGGACACAGCGTTGCGACCTACAACGGTGTGGAGAAAGACAAGTCCACACCAACGTATGGTGGCTACTCCACTCACATCGTGATGGATGAGAACTACACCTTGCACATTCCAAAGAGCTTGAACCTTGCTGAAGCTGCACCACTGCTTTGCGCTGGCATCACTACCTACTCTCCATTGAGCCGTTGGAAG
>CANJCG010000156.1 GCA_947472655.1 Actinomycetota bacterium | reverse complement strand
TTCATTACTGCACGAATTGCACGTCGACTCACTCGATCAAATCTCGTTGGAGCCTTAGCTGGCCTCTTTGTAGCGCTCGACGGCATCCATCTTGTCATGAGTCGCACTGGTCTCCTTGACATCATTCTCGGCTTTTTTGTGCTGATCGCCTTTGGTTTGTATCTCCTAGATCGCGATCGCATGCGTCAGCGATTAGCAACGTTGATCCAAAATGAAGGTATCGAAGCCACCGCAACGACGTGGGGGCCGAAGTTTGGGATACGACCACTGCGCTGGGCCGCTGCTTTCACTCTTGGCCTGGCTTGTGGTGTGAAATGGTCTGGGATTTATTTCGCAATCGCATTTATCTTGATGTCAATTGTTTGGGACGTTTCGGCACGCAAAGCCGTCGGCGTCACACGACCTTGGCGCGCAACACTTCTGCGCTCGTTGCCAAGTACCTCGGCACTCAGCGCTGTCATCATCTTGCTGACCTACACAGCGACCTGGACCGGCTGGTTCCTGAGCGACGAAGGCTGGGATCGTTCATGGGCGGCCGGCACCGGAGTGATAGCTGCGCTGAGCTCACTCCTGCACTATCACTCTGAAATCTGGAATTTCCATGTTGGTCTGACCACTGAGCATGCATATGCGAGCAACCCTTGGTCTTGGCTATTCCAATCAAGACCGACGTCATTTCAATGGGCTGACATCAAGGATCGCACTCAAGGGTGCCAGGTTGATTACTGCGCATCGGAAGTTCTTGCCCTGGGTAACCCGGTTATCTGGTGGTCCGGGATTCTTGCTGTCGCCTATCAAGTCTGGCGGTGGTTAGGTAAACGAGACTGGCGTTCAGCGGCAGTACTGGTTGGAATTGCTGCGGGATGGTTGCCGTGGATGATGTATCTGAACCGCACTATTTTCACGTTCTACACGGTTGTCTTCGTGCCATTTCTAGCCATCGCGCTCGCAATGTCAGCCGCTGCTTTGCTTGGTCCACACGATGCAACAGCACAACGCAAACAGCGTGGAATGATTGCCATCGTCATTCTTGTTGCAGCAGTTATCGCTGCTGCGTGGTGGTTTTATCCAGTGTGGACGGGGCTACCGATTCCTTACAACCAATGGCAGATGCGCATGTGGATGCCAACCTGGATTTAGCTGTGTTTAATCGGTGCCCTCAAGATCGCTATTCGAGCGAGACCAAAAAAACCTGTGCGAACTGAAGTGGTGGAGCTGAGGGGATTCGAACCCCTGGCCTTCTCATTGCGAACGAGACGCGCTACCAACTGCGCCACAGCCCCTTGAACGAGCCAAGACTAGCAATGATTGAAACTCAGCACATGGGGCAAAAGCGCGAAATGTAGGAATCTCCCTAAAGGACGACCTGATTCTACTTGCGCATGGGGCCTTAGTTACCTGATTCTGCATCCGAGAAGCGCCGCAGATACATTACTGTTGCAGTTACTCGCTGATTTGAATCAGCGTCTCCAGCTAAACCAAGTGTCAAATAGATCTGGCGCAAGTGATACTCAACCGACTTAGCAGCAAGCGTCAACTTGCGCCCAATAGCCGCGTTTGACAGTCCGCGAGCAACGAGCGAAAGAATCTCGCGCTGCTGATCGGTGAGCGCCGAAACTAAACGTTGAGCTTCAGCTCCACCCACATTGATATTTTGGTCAAAGAACGCATGCTGGGAAGCAAATGCCAGTAGTTCACCGAGCTGTTGACGACCATCAACACTTGATTTCAAGATGTAGGACCAAAAATGATGTTCACCAATCGGAATCACATCAAGTAAATTTGGGCGTCGATGATCAGAAAGAATTGCAACGCGCAGGCGTGGATACTTTCGGCGCAATTCCTGGCCAAGCATCAATCCGACTCCGTCGGGCAACTGCAAGTCAATTGTCGCGAACTGCACTTCATCCCAGGGAATCGTGTCGAGTGCATCTCGTACGTTTCGTACGCTAGCAACGAGATTCAATCCGGGTTGTTTCGCGACCGCCTCTTCAATGAGTTCACGCAACATCGCCGAATCTTCGACGATAGCCACCCCGACTGCACTTGGGGGGTCAAAAGAAAGGGGAGACATGCTCAAACCTTTCTTTTCCTTTATCCTGAACGTTCAGGCAATAACTACCACTAATTCTAGGCTGGAGCAGCACACATGCCACTTCTTGAGTCAGACATTCGGGATAACCCTAAATTTTCTGAACATATGAGCATGCTGTTCTCAGCAAAACATGCAGGCATTCGTCGAAGTATGTTTCTTACCGTTTCTCTCTACGCTGTGGGACTAGCACTCATCACGCCTTTTCTTGGTGCTTTCGCGGCTTCCATCATCTCCGGCCGTGGTGTTGGACAAATTCTTGTCTTGCGCGAGCTTTCAAACCTCGTTGGCGTTATCTGCGGAATCCTTGCCCTGTTCTTCCTCACCGGATCAACGAAACTTGATTTCCGCCGAACCAGCCACGTGATAGCAAGCGGCTTAATCGTGTCGCTCGTAATAGCTTCGGTGCGCCTGGCAGTGCAACCAGTAGTTGGGCTTCGCGTGGATGACCTCGGCTCTCGCTGGTTTGTACTCGAAACGATGACATCAATAATCTTTACCTTGTTTTTGGTTATGCTGATGGTGCTCGTTGCCGAGCGTTACACACTTGTTGCTGCTGAAGTGATTCTGCGCGATGAAGCACGCCGCGCACTTGAAGAAGATCATGAATCACTACGTGTTCGTGTGTTTGATCATCTTCACGGAACCGTGCAGTCAGAACTTCTCGTTATCCGCATTCGCCTCCTTGATATTGCACGCGAAATCGATGATGCAGAAGTCGCGGCAAGTATTTCAAAAGAGGCACAAAATATAGGTCGAATTCACGACCTTGAGATTAGGCGTTTGGCCCACGTGATGGTCGCGTCAGGAATCGATGTGAGCCTGAGTGAGGCTTTACGTCAACTATCGCTTTCAGTCGAGGGATTATGCGAAGTTAAAATTGACATCTATGAAGATTTCTCGGAATTCGATCAATCACTTCTCGGAGATTCACGCGCCGCGATTCGACTAGCGATTTTCCGGATTGTTGAAGAATGCGTGAACAATGCGATCAGACATGGAAATGCTCGCCAAATTAACATTCTTATCGGCGCTGAGGCTCACGGTAACAACAGTCACACTGTGTTTCTCCAGGTGAGTAACGATGGGATTCTGCCCAATGATGAACCGCGCGATGGCGCTGGTCTTAGGGTGATGCGGGCACGAGCCGCCATTTATAACGGCACAGTGTCAACGACTATTGCCAATGGGACTTTCACCATTAATACGTCGTTAAATATCCGGACTTAGTATTAAGAATACGGCTAGGGTCCAGAAAAACTAGGACAGAACTGTGAGCGGTGAAACAACGAGCTGTTAGCTGTTTGCAGCGCGAACAATCGGAATCTCTTCCGTCTGCGCATGATGACCCACGGGGTCTGGTGCATGAGCCGTATCGGTATGGCGGCGCATCTTGCTAGCTGCATCAACCATCGCCATTCCGTCCCATTCATTTGGACGGTTGCGGTCAATTGGTCGAGGAATAACGGAGGCGCGCGGCGAATTCACATAAGTCGGAAGAGTTGAAGGCACGGCTTCCCATGAATCCTCGTCATCCCAAGCGTTCCA
>CANJCG010000155.1 GCA_947472655.1 Actinomycetota bacterium | reverse complement strand
CTGAAGAAGGCTGGCTTCCTTACTCGTGATCCACGTGCCAAGGAACGTAAGAAGTACGGCCTCAAGAAGGCCCGTAAGGCTTCTCAGTACAGCAAGCGCTAATCCTTTGGGACGGCTCTTCGGCACTGATGGTGTTCGCGGGCTCGCGAATCGCGATCTCACCGCTGAACTCGCATTGGATCTTGCCGTTGCTGCTGCCCACGTTTTAGGCGATGTTGGTGCATTTGTTGGCCATCGTCCACGAGCTGTTGTGGGTAGAGATTCCCGAGCAAGCGGTGAGTTCTTAGAAGCAGCTGTAGTTGCAGGTTTAGCAAGCGCCGGTGTTGACGTCATTCTTCTTGGAGTGACACCGACACCGGCGGTTGCATTTTTAACAGAGGCTCTTGGGGCTGACTTGGGTGTCATGCTTTCGGCGTCGCATAATCCCATGCCTGACAATGGCATCAAGTTCTTTGCACGCGGTGGCCACAAACTCGATGACGTGATCGAAGATGCCATCGAATTAAGAATGCGTGAGCCCTGGGATCGCCCGGTAGGCGCAGATGTTGGTCGCGTTGTCGTTGAAGCCGACGCTTGTGTTCTGTATGAAGAACATTTACTTGCAACGACTCCACACCGACTCGATGGCATCAAAGTTGTTGTTGATTGTGCGAACGGCGCGGCCTCATTCATTGCCCCTGATGTTTATGAACGCGCAGGAGCGCATGTGTTCGCCATTCATTCAGAACCCGATGGGTTGAACATCAATGAAAACTGCGGCAGCACGCACCTAGGTGATCTGCAAGCTGCTGTGCGCGAACATAAAGCTGATTTAGGTATTGCCCACGATGGCGACGCAGATCGTTGTCTTGCTGTTGATGCAGACGGCAACGTCATTGATGGTGACCATATTCTTGCCATCTTGGCGATTGCAATGCGTGACTCGGGAAAACTTACGAATAACACTGTTGTCGCAACAGTGATGTCGAACTTGGGCTTTAAGATTGCAATGCAAGCACATGAAATCACAGTTATTGAAACAGGCGTAGGTGATCGCTATGTACTTGAAGCAATGAAGGCAGAACAACTTGCGCTAGGTGGCGAGCAAAGTGGTCACGTTGTGATGTTGGAACATGCGACGACTGGCGATGGTTTACTCACGGCATTGCACTTGATGGCAAGGATGGCTCAAAGCAAAGAGTCATTGGCTCAATTAGCAGCCAGAATAGTGAAACTGCCACAGGTGCTCGTGAACGTGCAAGGCGTTGACAAGGTTGCATTGGCCCAGAATGCAGCAGTTCAGGCAGCCGTGGCCAAAGCTGAGTTAGAACTTGGCGCTGAAGGTCGAGTTCTCTTGAGATCTTCTGGAACTGAACCAGTGATTCGGGTAATGGTCGAGGCGCAAAGCCAAGAACTTGCGCAACGTATTACAGATCAGCTTGCGGCAGTTGTGTCCGCTGAACTTTCACTTGGGTGACTCGTTTCCAGATTCTCTGCTGCAGCAGCAACGTGAGCCATCCGGCTAGAGCCATTCCGGTGATATTCAAAATCAATTGAATACTGCTGCCAAGAACCTGATTCCAAATCCCGTAGGCCAGTGCGAGTGCAATATTGCCCGAAGCTGGAATTGTCGTTACCGAAATGAAAACTCCCACCAGCCCGTTTCCTTTTGAAGCAGTGAGTGAAAGAACACCGGCTGCACCCGCGATCACGGCAACAACTAATGACCACCAGTTCGCGTGATAGATGAAGTCGGTACCGGGTCGAGGACTAGTGGCGTCATTGAAATCCACGAGATGTGTGACATTGCAGAGCAGCGCGAGCAGCATCACCAACGAAATTGAGATCGCAAAGCCGATAACAAGTGTTCGCAGAGCCTGCTTTAGCAATTGTGGACGCTTACGAACCATGGCTAGGCCGAGGGCTGCAATGGGCACAAATTCTGGACCAAGCACCATCGCACCGATCACCAAGATCATGGAGTCAGTGACAATCGCAATGGCTGCAAGCAGCGTCGCAAGAATCATGAAACTGATGTAGGTCCAAGTCAATTGACTTTCGTCGTAGGCACGTTCAGTAACTTCGGCCCACACCACTGCATCGGCAGACTGCCCAGGAGCCAGCTCTTCAGCGCTAAGGCCAGTTTTCGAAATCCATGTTTCCACCGGATTCAGAGAAATAGTGCCGCTGTGATGCACCCCAAGGGCACGCAGGCTGTCTACTAAAGGATTTGCTCGCTCGCGGGGAATATCAGCGATAAAGACGTCTCCTTTGGGCTGCACGCTGGCACCACGAAGAATCGTCAAGCTGCTCACGTGCGGATCAGCGACAAAGAGAGCTTCAACGGCGTGACTGAGTTCACTAGGGCTGCTCACGCGCACGCTCAACATAGGAACATCCAACACCAATCGCCCTCTAGGCTAGGTGGCATGTGTGGGATCGTTGGATATGTCGGGCAGAAGCAGGCCTTGGAAATCGTCGTGGCTGGGCTACGTCGCTTGGAATATCGCGGGTATGACTCGGCCGGAGTAGCAGTGTTGGCGCACGGAGTTCTGGATACTCGCAAGAAGGCCGGCAAACTTGTCAATCTAGAGACCCTGTTGGGCGAGGATCCACTGCCAGACTCCACCACAGGGATCGGGCATACCCGTTGGGCAACTCATGGCGGACCCACGGATCGCAATGCGCATCCACACGTCAGTGAAGATGGATCAGTTGCCATCATTCATAACGGAATCATTGAAAACTTCACCGAGTTACGCGAAGAACTCACCAATGCTGGTGTGAACCTCTCTTCAGATACGGATTCCGAAGTTGTTGCGCACTTATTAGCGCGGATTCTTCCCAAGGTTGGTGATCTCACCATCGCTATGCGTGAGGTTTGTAAAGAACTTGAAGGTGCATTCACGTTGGTCGCAGTTTCACCACTCTACCCAGATGTTGTCGTCGGAGCTCGACGTAACTCACCCCTCGTAGTTGGCGTCGGTGATGGGGAAAACTTTTTGGCCTCAGATGTTGCTGCTTTTGTTGATCACACACGCAATGCACTTGAACTCGGCCAAGATCAAGTTGTCACGCTCACTCCAGATGGTGTGACTGTTACAGATTTCGATGGCAATGAAGCGGTCGTCCGACCATTCACCGTTGACTGGGATGCCGCTGCAGTTGAAAAGGGTGGCTACGACCTGTTCATGTTGAAAGAGATCGCTGAACAGCCAAAAGCTGTCGCCGACTCCCTTCGAGGCCGCATGACAAAAGAAGGCCGCCTCCAGCTTGATGAAATGAGCCTTTCAGATGAAGACCTTCGCGGAATCGACAAGGTTGTTGTTGTTGCTTGCGGAACGGCATATCACGCAGGACTCGTTGCAAAATATGCAGTAGAGCACTGGACTCGAATTCCCGTTGAGGTAGAAGTCGCAAGTGAGTTCCGGTATCGGGACCCAATCGTTGGTCCAGGGACACTGGTTATTGCTATCTCACAGTCCGGTGAAACGATGGACACGCTTATGGCGCTGCGTCACGCTGCCGAACAAGGGGCCCGCACGCTAGCGATATGCAACACCGTGGGGTCAACTATTCCTCGCGAATGTGATGGCGTGCTCTACACCTACGCCGGACCCGAAATTGCCGTTGCTTCGACCAAAGCCTTCTTGACCCAAATCAT
>CANJCG010000154.1 GCA_947472655.1 Actinomycetota bacterium | reverse complement strand
TTGTCAGCCGTCACTCAGGTTGTCGGCATCACAGCGTTGCAACACTGGGGAGTCTTGCAAGCAGGGGTCGCAATCTTGCGTGCTGAACGCGATGCCCTAAGTGACTGGCTGAGCGATCAAGGGTTCACCGTGGCGCAAAGTGACGCCAATTTCCTGTTATTTGGCAAGTTCGTCGATCGAGACGTGGTGTGGCAGTCCTTGCTGGAGCAGGGAGTGCTTATTCGCCAAACCGGGCCACAGGGCTGGCTGCGCGTCACGATTGGAACGCAGGCTGAGAACGATAGATTTAAGGCGGCGCTCCTTTTGGCGCCAGGAACGGAACAGGAGGCGGGTCGTTGAGTCGCACCGCACGAATAGAGCGCAGTACCAAGGAGAGTTCAGTTCTTGTTGAATTGAATTTAGATGGCACTGGTGTGCACACGATTGATACCGGTATTCCTTTTTACGATCACATGCTGTCGCAGCTGTCTAAGCACGGGTTACTCGATCTCAATGTTCAGAGCAAGGGCGACTTGCAGGTTGATGCGCACCACACCATCGAAGACACAGCATTGGCTATTGGCCAAGCAATAAATGAAGCGCTCGGAGATCGAGCAGGCCTGCGTCGATTTGGTGACGCCGCGGTTCCACTTGATGAAACTTTGGTCCAAGCTGTGGTCGATCTTTCAGGACGTCCCTATCTTGTTCATGAAGAACTTGGTCTTGTTGAACTCATCGGCACGTATGACACCTCATTAACTCGACACATCTGGGAGTCGATCGTGGCAACTTCGCAGATCACGTTGCATGTGCGTGTGATCTCTGGCCGAAATGCGCACCACATGGTGGAAGCTCAGTTCAAGGCGGTAGCTCGAGCACTACGTGAAGCCGTCACTATTGATCCGCGAGTGGTTGGCGTGCCTTCAACCAAAGGAACCCTCACCGCATCGTGAATGCTCCCTCAGTTTTGCTGCTTGATTACGGTTCCGGAAACCTTCGCTCAGCTCAACGTGCCCTCGAAAAAGTTGGTGCCGACGTAGCGGTCAGTGCCGACTTTGATGCGGCCATGGCAGCTGACGGTTTGCTTGTGCCAGGGGTGGGGGCGTACGGAGCCTGCATGAAGGGCATCAGGGAAGTTCGCGGAGACATGCTGGTCGATCGACGATTGTCGGGCGGTCGACCAGTGATGGGCATCTGCGTTGGCATGCAAGTGATGTTTGATCAGGGCGTTGAACATGCAGTTGAGACTGAAGGTTTAGGGCAATGGCCAGGAGTGATTGAAGAACTTCAGGCCCCGATATTGCCGCATATGGGCTGGAACACTGTTCGCGTTGCTCAGGATTCCACGCTCTTCGAGGGGGTCATGGGGGAGCGGTTCTACTTCGTGCATTCCTATGCTGCTCGTCGCTGGGATTTTGTGGCGCGAGACGAGAACCAAAACTCGCCTGAAGTCACATGGAGTCACCATGGTGAAGACTTCGTAGCCGCCGTCGAAAATGGTCCGCTGGTTGCCACCCAGTTTCACCCCGAAAAGTCAGGTGATGCGGGGTTGCATCTGCTCGAAAACTGGGTCAAGTCGCTCAGATAGGCTTATCGGTGTGAGCAAACCACAGCATTTGATCCTTCTTCCCGCCGTTGACGTCGCTGAAGGTAAGGCCGTGCGTCTAACGCAGGGCCAAGCTGGTACCGAAAAGGATTACGGCTCGCCCATTGATGCTGCCCGGGATTGGGTTAATCAGGGTGCTGAATGGATCCATCTCGTTGATTTGGACGCAGCTTTTGGGCGGGGAGATAACCACGCACTGCTCAAGCGGGTTGTTGCTGATGTGCATAGAGATGTCAACGTTGAACTATCTGGCGGGATCAGAGATGACGCTTCGTTAGCAGCAGCGCTGGCCACAGGATGTGCGCGAGTAAACCTTGGTACGGCAGCCTTGGAAAACCCAGAATGGACTGAAAAAGTCATCAAGCAACATGGTGACAAGATTGCTGTCGGGCTGGATGTGCGTGGAACGACTCTTGCTGCTCGCGGCTGGACCCAAGAGGGTGGTGATCTTTGGGAAACCTTAGAGCGCCTCGATGCTGCTGGATGTGCACGCTATGTCGTTACAGATGTGAACAAAGACGGCATGATGAAAGGCCCGAACTTTCACCTTCTTAAAGAAGTCTGCGAACGCACTTCACGCCCAGTGATTGCGTCCGGTGGCATTCATCGTCTTGAGGATTTCCATAAGTTGCACGAAATGGTGCCTGAAGGTATCGAGGGCGCAATTGTTGGAAAGGCTTTATACGACGGCGCTTTTACTTTGGTCGAAGCTTTAGCCGCATCTGGTGAACGTTTTGATCCATATACCTGGGGTCCACCGCAGCCGTGAGCCTTTCAATTCGAGTAATCCCTTGTTTAGATGTTGACGAAGGTCGTGTCGTTAAGGGTGTGAACTTTTTAGATTTACGTGATGCTGGTGATCCAGTTGAACTTGCTGCGCGCTATAACGCCGAAGGCGCAGATGAACTCATTTTCCTGGACATCACCGCATCAAGTTCTGATCGTTCAACCATGTATGACGTTGTGAGTCGCACCGCAGAATCTGTATTCATCCCTCTCACAGTTGGCGGTGGGGTACGCGCGGTAGAAGATTTCAATCGGCTTCTCCGAGCTGGTGCAGACAAAGTAAGTCTCAATACTGCAGCGCTGAATGATCCAGATCTTTTAAACGACGCGGCAGAACGCTTTGGAGCGCAGTGCGTAGTACTCAGCATTGACGCGCGTCGTTGCCCAGATGGAGTCTTCACCGATAGCGGTTTCGAAGTAACCACACACGGTGGTCGACGAGGCACAGGCATCGACGCTGTGAAGTGGGCGATCGAGGGCACCAAGCGTGGTGCCGGCGAAATTCTTTTGAATTCCATGGACGCTGATGGCACAAAAGAGGGCTACGACCTAGCACTCATTGCAATGGTACGTGCTGAAGTATCAGTGCCAATCATTGCAAGTGGCGGCGCAGGAAAGTTAGAAGACTTCGTGCCTGCCGTTATTGCGGGCGCAGATGCTGTGCTTGCTGCCAGTGTGTTTCACTTCGGTCAATTACGGATAGACGAAGTTAAGAAAGTACTTGCTGACGCCGACTATCCGGTGCGTTAAATCCCGAACTTCGCTGCATTGAAGGTATCGATCGCACTTTGATCTCCAGTTACCTGCAGATCTACTTCAGTGCGCCCATACGTTCGCAGGACGAGATCGAGCGGTGTACCGGTCAACTTCACTATGGGGGTTCCTGACTTTGCGGAAAAGACCGGCGCACTTTGATCAGTGCGTTGAAACTCAACACCCAGTTTCACTCCGCGCATGAGTAACTTGCTCATCTTGGTCAGGCGCGTCCATAGAACTGCGCTGAGTTCTGGATTGTCAGGTGCCGCAACCCAACTAGGTTGTGCGCGACGGACATCTTCTATGTGAACAGCGAACTCGACAATGTTGGCGGCTGCTTCAAGTTTGGCTATCGAAAAAGGTGACCAACGCGGAGGTCCGTTGCGGAAGGTCGCCACGAGCTCATCAAAGGGTTGCAGGGCGGCTGCGTCTTGCACCTTCGCGGTCCACTTTGCCATCGGGCCGCCAATAATTCCGATTGCGGCGTCTGGTCGGCCTTCACGGATAACAAGATGCGCGACCAAATCGCGTGCA
>CANJCG010000153.1 GCA_947472655.1 Actinomycetota bacterium | reverse complement strand
TTCAACGAACGACCCCGAGTCTGGTTGAAGAAACTGGGGTCATACTTCCAGGTCCAACCACCATCAACCTGCTTCAGCGACTGTTCGGCCACATGCCTGCCCACGTACTGCAAGATCACGTCTTGTTCAGGAATCGTGCGAAAACGTTCAATTGCACCTTCGAATTCGGCGTGAACCTTCGGTGCACGAAGTGGTGGCAGTGCCCCGTTCTTTTCCCACGGCTTTGGGTCCAGCGGAGTATCAATCACAATAAGCCCACTGACCAATTCGGGATTATCGGAAGCGGCAGCAAGCGCAATTCCACCGCCCATGCTGTGCCCAATCACAATAGGTGGGCCATCTATTAATGCCGCGGTGATCGCCATGATTTCCTGGCCCCACTCGTCTGTGCCATATTGCACGCGCATACCGCTATCTCCGTGACCCGACAGATCGATGGCGACCACTCGATGATCCCTAGCTAGCAGAGGCGCTATGTGATCCCACCAGCCTGAATGCGCCGAACCACCGTGCACAAGCACGAGCCCAGGATCGGACCGTTCACCCCAAACCCGAGCATGCACGTTGACACCGGCAACCGATATATCTACGTGTTCGGGAACCTGCGCAATTGACTTACTGAACCATTCGGGCACGTTGTCAAGATCCTTGAGGGCGGGAAAGGCCGTCATGTGAAAGTCATCTCCAATAAAAGTTAGAACCCTGACCATATCCAAGCCTTGTTGTTTTCGGGGTAGTTTGCTCCTGCGCCTCGCAGATAGTCCCGGTCGAGACGCAACGATTGCAGCAGCAGCGCAAACCAAGTGATTCCTCGCCAAACTGCTGAAGGTATCAACGTGTTCGACGTGGCAAAAATCATGATGCTAAACGTGATACGCACCGTAGCTTCAAGCTCAACACTGAGGAGTCAGTCACCCTATGGACAAGTACCAAGACACACGTGCGGTGCGTGAAGTAGGGCGCCACGTGCATTTACGGCTCATCTGACCCAGAGTCGATCAGGCTATAAAAGCAGTTCGCGACGTAAATATGCGAGCCGAGCTGCACGCGCCCGCTTGGAGATGTCTGCTTCAGGCAATGCGGCCTCAAAACCATGAAAAGCCCCCGGCCACATATGAAATTCCACAAGCACTCCCGCCTGTGAGAGGCGCATTGCGTAGTCAATGACCTCGTCGCGCATGGTGTCGACTTGACCGACATCGATGAACGTTGCAGGCAATCCAGCCAGGTTGGTTTCACGAGCCGGCGCGGCATACGAGCTGACTTGGTCAGTACCTCGAGCATCGCCAAGAAGCGCAGTCCAGCCTAGGACATTGGAGACACTGTCCCATGATCCCTCATTGAGCAACATCTGTGCAGAATGTGAATGCGCCCGATCATCGAGCATCGGATACTCAAGGATCTGGTGCGACAACTTCGGCCCTCCCAGATCGCGGGCCATGATTGCGGTGGCACCTGCAACTGCACCACCTGCACTAGATCCAGCAATGACGAGCCGGTCAAGATCTATATGGAGTTCGTCTGCATGCTCAGCCATCCATTGCAGTGCTGCGTAGCAATCCTGCATTGGGGCTGGGTAGGGATGTTCGGGCGCGAGTCTGTAATCAACAGATACACACACCATCTCGAAGTCTTCGATCCATTCGGCCAACTCCCAGGATCCTGTTCGCTCGGTTCCCATGATGAGTCCACCTCCGTGCGCGTAAAGAACACCAGGCAACTTTGTCTTTGAATCGTGCGCCGTTGGACGCAGGATCAAAACCTTGAGTTCAGGTGCACCCGCGGGTCCCGGAATCATCCGCTCTTCCATGCTCACTACCCCGTTGCGTGTTATTCGCGATGTATCTGCAAAGCGGGTACGCAAGGCTTCACGACTGGCAGGTATTGCCTCCAGCGTGACTGAATTCTGGGCTTCGGGTGGTGCAGCATCGAAATACGTCTGAAATTCAGGCCTAAATGGTGGTCTTACAAAGTCATTGGTCAAGCTGATCTCCCAAGATTAGATTATTGAAGTGCGGCGATTCCCTTCGACTGTCAGGCATGAAGGGCACTCTCCTAAAAGTCAGTACCGCCGTCGATATTGATCAGGGCGCCAGTGAGATAACCAGCACGCGGAGATAAAAGCAAGGCCATCAGGTCGCCTACTTCTTCTGGCTTCCCTGGGCGAGCCAACGCAACATGCATTCCCCATTCGTCGGTCATCACACGCTCAAGTGCGGACTCATACGGCCATCCGCGTTCCTCTGAAATGCGTTGGCGCATAGCGTGAAGTGAATCAGTCTCGATTGCTCCCGGCGCAATGCAGTTAGCGCGAACTCCGTGTTTGCCATAGGCCTTAGCGACGCCTTTCGTGAACAACGCAACGGAACCTTTAAGTGATGCATAAGGAAGGCGCACTAGCTCAGGTGCCCGCACGGAATACGCGGCGGTCGTAACGATCGTGCCTCTGGTCTCAATCAAATGTGGCAACGCAGCTTCGATGCAACGAGAAAGCCCAAGAAGCTGATCACGAAATGCAGCGATCCAATCATCATCCGACGATTCGATTGACATCTGGCCTTTAGTGCCTGTGGTAATTGCAATGCCATCGAGACGACCAAGGAAATCTACACCGCCCTGCACAGCAAGCGCTGCTTGGCCTTCCACGGAAACATCAAAGGCCAAGCCCTTGGCTTTGCTTGCGCCAGCAGCAATAAGCTCCCCTGCCGCACGATCAGCACGTTCTTGATCACGCCCGACAACAACGATGGAAGCACCATCGGCAGCGAGTGTTCGTCCACCGGCAAGACCCATGCCTGCTGTGCCACCAATAACGAGATATCCCTTATCACGTACCTGCAGATCCATGTTTTCCTCGTTCATTCGGGCGGTTCTCATGTTCAGATGTTTAACAAAAGAATCGACTCGTTAACTAACAACCACAGTCTAGACCGCAACGATTACGGCACGACCTGACTCTGAAAACTACAGGAAATCGGTTACGCAAAGGTGCGATGATTCTTAACTGCCTGCGCTATTTACCTCGTTGATAGAACGAATCCAGACGCCTAAATCCCTCATCCAGAGAAATTCGAGGTATCCACTGAAGGGCCGTTTGCGTTACTTTCTGGTCAAACCAGTGCGCAGTCGACAGCTGCTCTGCAAGAAAAGTGGTTACGGGCGGATCGCTAGGTCGGTTCCCCCACACACGTTCAACAACCTTTCCCGCGGCGTAAGCAATCGGATACGGAACTCGACCGCGGATGCTGGCACCCCCTGATTGAGCGATGCGCGCGACCAGTTCAGCAACTGTGCGCGGCTCACCATTAGTCACTACGAATGCTTTGCCACCCGGACAATGCTCCACCGCGCACGCGAGCGCATCGGCCGCATTGTCAACGTATGTCGTATCAATCAGTGACTGACCGCCACCAATCAGGAACAACCGTCCAGATCGAGCACGATCTATGATGCGCTCCACTAACTGTGTATCTCCAGGACCCCACACTAAATGCGGACGGATCGCTGTGATTGCTAAATCTGGTGAGTTCGCGTCCAATGCAAGAATTTCTGCCATTGCCTTACTGCGTGCGTAATGACCTCGAACATGATCGGGATCAGCCGGAGTCGCTCCAACTCCTACAAGTGGTTCCCCTGCATGAGCCACAGATGGCGAAGACACGTGCACCAGCCGCGTCACCCC
>CANJCG010000152.1 GCA_947472655.1 Actinomycetota bacterium | reverse complement strand
GTCGCATTGCAAAACGCGCAATCAACAAGGCGATCGGTTCTGACCTTTCTTATGTTGTGATGGATGCAACAACTTCCCGGATCGTGTCTTCACGCAATGCAGATAAGGCGGTGCTGCCTGCTTCAAACATGAAGATAGTTACTGCAACGAATGCGCTTTCGACAATGTCGCCCACTCAGGTATTCACCACATCAATTTTTAGCGGACCGACACCTAACACCGTGATACTCCAAGGCGGTGGAGATCCGTTGCTGACAAAAAACACGCTGAAGACTCTCGCTGCCCAAACAGCCGCCCTGGTAGATCACACACAACCACTCATTGTTGACACCGATGTCAATTTGTTTCCACAAGCAACAGATGGGCCCGGCTGGACCAAGGCATATGTACCTTCAGTTATTTCGCCCGTGACTTCACTCGCTCTTTATCGGGATTATTCGCGCACTCCAGTTGACCGCGCAGTTAAAGAATTTATTGAAAGCTTGAATGCGCTAGGAATACGTGCTTCGCGAGGTGTTGAGGTTGATGTTGCTGCTCAAGCACAGCCTTTGACGAGCGTGAGTCCCCACACTGTTGCTGAGGCAGTGCAAGTCATGCTGCTCGATTCCGAAAACAATATTGCTGAGAATCTCTTTCGTCATGTTGCACTAGCAACTCAACACCCCCCAACCTGGCAAGGCGCATCAGATGCAGCAATTGCAAACCTCAATGCTTTGGGAATTCATACGGGTGGCATTCGTCTTGCAGATGGAAGTGGGGTTTCCCGTGACGATCGACTCAACGCACTTACCCTCGCTCTTCTTCTGCGCCTAACGAGCACTCTTGAGCCTGTCCGCTACGCCGCCATGTTCGATGCCGGTTCCTTACCAACGGCTGGGGTTGATGGAACTTTGAGCACGAAGTTTCATCGTTACGCAACAAAGCCAAGTGCCTGCGCACGCGGTGCAATCCGAGCAAAAACTGGGACCCTGTACGACACGATCACACTGTCCGGAACCGCCAACGATGTTGATGGGCAACTCAAAGTATTTTCATTTCTCGTGAACAACCAACCCAAGAATGTGGCTCCACTGCGCACTCGCCAAGCCCTTGACGGGCTGGCTGCAACAATTACCGGATGCTGGTAGCGCCTTAGCGCAACGCGCGAGAAATTTCTCCGGCAGCACGCGCCACTCGTGGGCCCACTTCAAGTTCTGAAAGTTCACGCAAAGACACCACGCCAACGCTTGCTTCAAGACCAGGCACCGAGATGATCGGAGCCGAAATACCAAATGCGCCTTGAGGACCATCATTCGTCGCAAGAATCCAAGGTGGATCAAGCGGCCTACCAGCTGCTGTGCGAGCAGCAAGAATCGCACGTCCTGCAGCCCCGGCTTCTAACGGATGACGTGACCCCACCCGATAAGCCACATGAACATCGGAACGACTTGGCTCAACAACAACTGCAGCCACAGCTTCCAGGCCATCAACAATCGTGAGATGCGCCGTAGCGCCAACCGCATCAGCAAGTAACCGCAAGGCCGGTAGCGCCACATCTCGGACAACTGGCTGCACTTGACGGCCCATCGACAAGAGGGCAAGTCCGAGCCGACACTTTCCATCGGCTGAACGCCGCAGAAAGGCATGTTGTTCAAGTGTGACCACAAGTCGGTAAATGACTGTGCGGCCAATTCCTAGGGCCTGAGCAATTTCAGTAACGGTGAGGCCATCTGGTGCTTCAGCCACCACCTCGAGAATGCGAAGTCCTCGTCCAAGGGTTTGTGAGGTTTCTGCAGCCATGGGATAAATGTAGTGGCCCGCAGCAAAAGCTGCGGGCCACTAGGAAGTAAAACTATTGAGTCATGAATTTACGCACCATGAATGCGCCCATGATTTCAAATAGGCCGATCACGATCAACCAAATTCCCACGACCCAGGCAAGCGCGATAACTGACAGCGGTGCAACCAAAATGATGATGCCACCAATGAGAATCACGAGGCCACTGAAGATTGCCCAGCCGCGTCCTGGCATGCCCTTTGCTGAAAGTCCAGTAATGAGGTCAGCGAAGCCACGCATGAGGAAACCAATGCCAATGAAGATCGAAAGTACCCAGCCAGCAAGAACGATGCTGTCCTGATTAAAGAAGTAGCGCAATGAAACGAAACCGATGATGAGCGAGAGTGCTCCGGTGATGATGAACAGTGTGCGCGAGCCCGCACCGATACCCATGCCAAAGGCACGAATAATCTGCCAAACACCAGTAACAAGCAACCAGATTGCAAAGAGTAGCGAGAGCGTTCCAAATGCCTTCTCAGGTGCGGCTACAGCCCAGATCCCTACGCCAAGACTGACGAGGCCAATGAACAAGAGCACCAACCAGTTGCGACCAAGCGCTGACAGCACTTCATTTTCTTCAGCAGTAACCGTAGACATTAAGCCTCCATGATTGTTATGAGTGTGGGCTCATTGCCCATATGCCAAGATCGTAGAACCGTCTAGCCCATAGCCCTTATTGCCACGCCACAGAACGGTGATAAATGCTCACTCTTTGGCTGAAATTGTTCTATTTACCCCTGAAGTGAACCAATTCGCCTGCAAATTTGCCAATTTTCCAGATTTACCGAGCTCAACTAGCACGTTGTTGACGCAAGCGATGAGCGGATCTGCAATCGGCATAGCCAATGCATAGGTGACTGCACTCTTCGCCGCAGGGAACTGTCCAACAACAACAAGTGCGCCAGTGAACGTTTCAATCGTTTTGGCAACATCGGCTATCGGAACGATCATTCCATTGACATAGTAATCGCGCATTGCAGTTTTAAGTACGTTGTTAGAGACATAGGCAGTTGATGGCAAACCCAAAATATTTTGCACATACTCATCACTTGAGGTGCCCTTCACCACTCCAAGCTTTGCGCCGATTAACTCTGAAGTTTTTCTTACCTTCGCCAAACTTGAATCAGGCCGAGCAAGAAGTACCTGTGTCTCTTTGAAATACGGAAGGGTCAGAACCACGCCCTCGGTGCTCGACTTCACGTCAATACGACCAACTGAAAGATCAAGGTCCTGCCGCGTCGGTGCGGTCAGCTGCTTGATCGCAACTTTGTTCCACAGCACATTTGTGGATTCAATGCCCAATCCGTTCGCAATCGCGTTCACCACTGCAACATCAAACCCAACCGGAGCCGCTGGAGAACGCTCAATCAAATAAGGAGCCACCGGACGCGAATAGGCCACATTAAGTTGCCCTGAATTTCGGGTTGTTAATTGGGCTGGTGAGCATTTACCTGTGGTCGCAAGTGGGCTGGGTCCCACGACTGCCTTCGCGACCTGCTGTTGTGCATCTACGGACGGGGAGCCCGCAGACCCGCAAGCACTGAACAGGAGCACAGAACTCACCGCGATGAGTGGGATCGAGAACTTCATTGATCCACATGTGCCAAACCTAAGAATCGGAACCGCCACCGGCTAAAGATTCGTGAATCTTTTTACAGTCAGGGCAAATAGGGAATTTCGAAGGATCACGCCCTGGAATCCATGTTTTCCCGCATAACGCCTTCACTGGCGTTCCTGTGACTGCACTTTCAACAATTTTGGCTTTTTCAACATAATGCGCGAACCGCTCATGGTCCCCATCGTCGTTGCTGAGGCGCGTGTCTTCTTCCAGCAGCGTGCCGCCTGACAATCCAGGGGTATCCAACGG
>CANJCG010000151.1 GCA_947472655.1 Actinomycetota bacterium | reverse complement strand
GCCGGACTGATTTCTTATCCACTCGTTCGTTCCGCAGAAGTATCACAGTCCCAAAATCAATTGTCCCGGCTCGCAGATCTCACTGCGGCCGCCATCGATCGCGGAGCGCCCGGAGGCGGGGAGCGTGATCGCTTGGTGCCGCAGTCCTTGGCAGCGACATTACTTGCAGAGCAAGTTCAGGGATTCCTTGTGTTTGATAATGCGACAGCAGTCCCAGGTGTGCCACCCGAAGAACTCAATGAACTTCTCGAGCACGGGACCCTGTCGTTTCGAGGTGAAATTCGCGGGGACAAAATTCTGGTTGAGGGGCGCTCCCTTGCCAGTGGCGGTGCCGTAATTCTGGAACAACCGGTAACTGTTGCCGGCGGACCCGCACAAGCCGGCCTTCTTCGCTTTTTGCTGGCGTTATTTATCGGGTTGCTCATTGCCATACCTATTGGATATGTGGCGGCAAAGCGCATGGTGCGCCCGCTGCGTGCAGCCCGAGATGCGGCTTATGAAATCCAAGGTGGGTCGCGCGAGGTTCGCCTGACGCCAGAGGGACCAAGTGAAGTCGCAGAGATTGCGTTAGCGCTGAATTCACTGAGTTCTGCACTACAAACATCAGAGCGACGCCAACGCGAGTTCCTGCTCTCCGTTTCACATGAACTTCGCACGCCATTAACTGCCGTCAAGGGTTATGCGGAAGCACTCGCCGATGATGTGATTGAGCCAGAAGATGTCGCTAAAACCGGAGCAATTGTGGCGGCGGAAGCGCAACGCCTTGATCGCCTAGTCAGTGATTTGCTCGACTTAGCCCGCCTAGGTGCAGTGCATTTCAGGGTGCACCCAGCAAGTGTTGAGATGCAAGAAGTCGGAACCGATGCCTCTGAAGTGTGGCGTACCCGGTGCGAACGCGAGGACGTTCGGTTCTTTGCTGAACTGCCACCAGATTCGCTCATCGTGACTACTGACCCCATGCGACTGCGGCAAATCATCGACAACTTGGCTGAAAATGCGCTTCGAGTTTCGCCCTCGGGCTCTGTGGTGGTGCTTGCGATTCGTTCTGTAGCTGACGGCATCGAAGTTGAAGTGCGCGATTCTGGTCCGGGTCTCACCGACGATGACATGGCTATCGCCTTTGAACCGGGTGCTCTGTATGAGCGCTACCGCGGAGTTCGTCCAGTTGGAACAGGGCTTGGGCTTGCGCTGGTTGGCAGACTTGCTCAAGGGCTCGGTGGATCTGCTCGCGTCACCACAGCGCCCGAAGGTGGCGCGTGTTTCACTGTCTTCTTGCCGACTGTTTTCAACGATCCAAGTGCCGAACTAGCCTGAACTCATGGATCCAGATCAGATCGTTGCACCGAGCCGACTCGATGAGCGACCGCTCATGCGACGACTTGTGGCACCCGTTGGTGTTGCCGTGCTTGCAGTGGCGGGCTGTACCTATCTGGCGTTGGTCAATCCGAACGAGGCTGGCCACTATCCGGTCTGCCCGTCTCGAGCGATTTTCGGCGTGGACTGCCCGGGCTGTGGAGGAATGCGAGGGATGCACTCCTTGCTGCACGGTGATGTTGCTGGAGCGCTCAATCACAATGTGCTGCTCCTCATCGTGGTGCCCCTTGCGGTTGTGTTCTGGGCGCGTTGGCTGATCTCTGCAGTTCAGGGTAGGTATGCATCGGTTACCGCTCGGCAATTTCGATTTCGAAACCGCACCTTGATCATTTCGCTTGTATTGATCCTTGCTTTTGGCATTGTTCGTAACTTTGTGCCATATCTGGACTCTGGGATCTGAGCCACCTACAGGGATGTGATGCATGCTCAATAGACTTTGGTGGTGAGCGTGTTGGACGAAATCATTGTTGGTGTTCGCGAAGACACTGCCATGCGCAAGGCGTCCGTTTCTTTGGCTGATCTGAAAACTCGGGCAGCATCAGTTGCTCCGGCAATCCCGGTGATTCCTGAATTGATGCGCGGTGGTGTTCAGCTCATTGCCGAAGTGAAACGTTCAAGTCCTAGCAAAGGGGCCTTGGCGGCCATTGCGGATCCAGCCGCGCTCGCCTTGGATTATGAGGCGGGGGGAGCGTCTGCGATTTCGGTACTGACAGAACAGCGTCGCTTTGGCGGCAGTCTGGCTGATTTAGATGCGGTTCGGGCCGCAGTGCGGATCCCGGTGTTGCGTAAAGACTTCATGGTCGAGGAATACCAATTCTGGGAAGCTCGGGCTCATGGAGCAGACATTGTGTTGCTGATCGTGGCGGGGCTTGATCAGCCAGAACTCATTGATTTCCTTGCACTGGCTCGAGACCTTGGCATGACACCTTTGGTTGAAGTTCATGATGAGGATGAAATAGCGCGCGCGCTTGCGGCTGGAGCTGACGTCATTGGTGTCAATGCGCGCAATCTGAAAACCCTTGAAGTGGATCGTGACGTCTTTGCCCGGGTTGCCTCAAAGATTCCGTCATCATGTGTTCGTATAGCTGAGTCGGGTGTTCGCTCACCGGAGGATGTTGCCACGTACGGCAGTCAAGGAGCCAACGCGGTTTTGGTTGGTGAAGCACTCGTCGTTGGTTCACATCCGCAGGCTGCGGCTCGTGCGATGATTGATGCCGGCGCAACGATTGGGAAGAGCACATGACCACTGGTCACTACGGCCCATATGGCGGCCGATTCGTTCCGGAAGCCTTGACTGCAGCCCTCGATGAACTCGACGCTGCGTTTCGTAGCGCGATTGTGGACGACGTCTTTCTTACGGAACTGCGCGATTTAGAACGTAACTACACCGGACGCCCCAACCCGCTCACCTTCGCTCAACGTTTCAGCGAATATTGCGGTGGAGCCCGTGTGTATCTCAAGCGTGAGGATCTCAATCACACTGGTTCACACAAGATTAACAATGTTTTAGGTCAAGCCTTGCTCACTAAGCGCATGGGCAAGACGCGAATGATTGCTGAAACTGGTGCAGGCCAGCACGGCGTAGCCACTGCTACTGCTGCAGCGCTGTTTGGACTTGAGTGCACGGTCTACATGGGGCTTGAAGACACACGCCGGCAGGCATTGAACGTTGCCCGCATGAAGCTGCTCGGTGCTGAAGTAATTCCGGTCACTGCTGGCAGCCAAACCTTAAAAGATGCAATCAACGAAGCCATGCGCGACTGGGTTGCTTCAGTGGAGCACACGCACTATGTGCTCGGCACTGTCACAGGTCCGTCACCGTTCCCAGAAATGGTTCGCTATTTTCATTCCGTCATTGGCGCTGAAGCGCGTGAACAAATTCTCATTGCTGAGGGACGTTTACCTGATGCAGTAGTTGCATGCGTTGGTGGCGGGTCAAATGCGATGGGCCTGTTCAGTGGGTTTATGGATGACGAAAGCGTGATGTTGCGCGGATATGAAGCGGGTGGGGAGGGCATTGAAACTGGGCGTCACTCTGCACGCTTCGCAGGCGGCACTCCTGGCGTACTTCACGGTGCGCGTACCTACGTCATGCAAGATGAGTGGGGGCAAACCGCACCGTCGCATTCAATCAGCGCAGGTATGGACTATCCGGGTGTAGGCCCAGAACACGCTTGGCTCCACGACACAGGTCGCGCGATCTATGAATCAGTGACTGACGCCGAAGCGATGGAAGCTTTTTCATTACTGTCGCGTACTGAGGGCATAATTCCGGCCATTGAAACAGCACATGGCTTGGCTGGCGCAATGCGGCTTGGTAAAGAACTTGGGTCGACGGCCGTCAT
>CANJCG010000150.1 GCA_947472655.1 Actinomycetota bacterium | reverse complement strand
CGATCGACTGGGCAGGCGTGGCAATGACCCAAGGTGCGCTCTTGGGCAGTCACCAAAGCCTTATTGCAGACGCGACATTTTGCGGGACCTTTGCGTACTCGCTCATTGCGAGGTTTATTCGAACCAAGTTGAACCCGTGATCGACCGCCTTCACTATTGCCTTTGGCGCTGAAGGCTGAGAGGAATCGACTAGGCGTTCGACCTGCTCTGCCACCTGGCTGGCGAGATTTCGCCCACGAGCAATGCAATTCATCTTTTGCTCGTGTTACGCCGACGTAAAACAAACGTCGTTCTTCTTCAACTGCCTCGTCGCTCTCTGCATATTGCAGTGGTAACAAACCCTCGCTACACCCAACGATGAATACCGCACTCCACTCCAAACCTTTTGCCGAGTGAAGCGACGCAAGGGTAACTGCATCGGCAACAGGCGCATGCTGAGTTTCAGCACGGCGATCTAATTCTTGAATGAATCCAGCAAGATCCATATCTCTTTGCTCATCGGCCAGCGCAACAAGCGCGGACAGTGACTCCCACCGCTCTCGAACTGCCCCACCACCGCGAGGTGCAACTTCGGCCCAACCTGCGCTGCCAAGAACAGCGCGCACCTCTGCGCCAAGTTCACCGCTCATGCCACCAGCGCGTGCTGCTCCACGTAGTCGGGTAACTGCCTCGCGCACTTCACCTCGATCAAAAAAGCGCTCAACCCCACGCAACATGATTGGCACACCACGCTCGCCTAATGCAGACTCAAGTTCAGCGGATTGCGCATTCACTCTAAATAACACAGCAATATCTTTTGCCGGAGTGCCCTTGGAGATCAGATCAGCTATTGCACTAGCCACAGATGTTGATTCGTCGACGTCATCGTCATAAGCGCGCACGATTGGCTTAGACCCACCTTTTCGCACGGCTCGCAGTTGAAGTGAAGCCTCAGTTGGAGCCTGCGCTATGACCGCATTTGCGCTGGCAACGATCGGCTCAGAACATCGGTAGCAATTCACAAGTTCGATTTGAGAGGCGTCCGCGAATTCCTTGCGAAAATTGATCAGGAAGTCCGGCGAAGCACCTGTGAACGAATAGATCGTCTGGCTCACATCGCCGACAACGCAGACATCATCACGATCGCCACGCCAAAGATTGAGAATGCGGTGCTGAACGGGGTTGATGTCCTGGTATTCGTCGACAGTGAACCAGCGATAACTCTTATGAACTTCATCCAAAATATCGGGACGCGATCGAAGCGCACCAACAGTAACGAGCAGAACATCTTCAAAATCCAAATAACCGCGACGTGTTTTTAGATCGTCATACGCTGCATAGGTGCGCGCAACATCACCGACGTCAATGCTCCACTCGCGAGTCAAAGACAGCGGATCTCGACCAAGATCGGCCGGCTCAAGTTCATGCACTTTCGACCACTCAATATCAGCGGCGAGATCACGCAGTACAGCTTTATCTGTCGATAGTCCGCACGAGGCTGCTGCTTCAGCAACGAGGCGCGCTTTGCTTGCAAGGACCTGCGGAAATTCGTTGCTCGACAGACGCGGCCAGAAATAGCGGAGTTGGCGAAGGGCCGCCGCATGGAAGGTGCGGATGCCCACGCCTTCTACTCCAAGATCTCGAAGTCGCGAGCGCATTTCTCCGGCTGCTCGCGTCGTGAAGGTGACCGCAAGGGTGCGCCTCGGTTCATGAGCGCCCGTGGCGGCTGCATATGCGATGCGATGGGTAATGGCCCTAGTTTTGCCCGTTCCGGCTCCTGCCAAAACCACGACTGGCCCATTGACGGCAGTCGCAACTGCCCGCTGCTCATCGTCGAGCTGCGCAAGGATGGACTCCGGGGTCATTTCTTAGACGTTACTGCCCCGGTACGACACTGACCTAACCGGATATACACAACGTCGGCTGATTCAAATCTGTGGTTCAAGGCTTGTTGCTACCGGCTGAGCGCGAGCAACAGAAAGCAGGTATGAAGCAAGGTCCCGACGATCCAGTGAGCAGAAGTCTCAATCCGTTGGATCTGAGCCCAGCCGACCAGCTACCGTGTAGCCATGATCATGTACAGCACGCCCTGGTGTGGCTATTGCTCGCGTTTGAAAGCTCAATTCGGCCGTGAGGGCATTGCCTTCGAAGAGGTCAATATCGAAGAACATCCCGATGCGGCAGCCCTCGTTGAGCAGGTCAATGGCGGAAACCAAACGGTTCCAACCATCGTCTTTGCCGATGGCACTGCATTGACCAACCCTTCGTTGGCTCAGGTCAAAGCAAAACTCGCCGCTGTTTAGATGCAGTAATGAACCATCACGCGTTTAGCGTGACCAGTTACCCGGTAATTCTTCGCCAAACCACCGCTCAATAAGTCTGCGCGAAATCGATGTGCTGGGTGGCAGTCGAAGTTCCCCACTCTCGCATGCGGCTCGCATGTCGTCGCGGCTAAACCATCGAGCTTCGGCAATTTCGTGTTCATCAACATTAATCTCGGTGCTCTGGGCTAAAGCCTGATATCCCAACATGAGTGAAGCTGGGAATGGCCAAGGCTGGCTACCGCAATACGTCAATGCTTCGTTTGATTTGCCGATAACAACGCCGGTTTCTTCGAAGACTTCGCGGCGTACGGCGTCTTCTGCCGACTCACCCGGTTCAACAAACCCTGCGATCGTTGACATCTGACCTTCAGGCCAAGTTGCTTGACGCCCCAAGAGCGCGCGGTCGTTGGAGTCACGAACAAGAACGATGATTGCTGGATCGGTTCTCGGAAAGTGATCCATCTCGTGCGCAACACAACGAAGCGTCCATCCCGACTGAGTCACCACTAATTCTTCGCCGCACACAGTGCAGCGCTTGTGTTTCTTACGCCAATTATCGAGACCGACAGCACTCACGAACGCGGACGCATGCAGATCAGGAAGTTTGCGCGCATCACGTAAACCCACCCAAAGCTGCTCGCCCGGAATTTCGGATCGGTCCAATGCGTGGATTACTAGGTAGGCATAACCTTGCGGATCTAACCCAAGAAAACTCACTCGAGATTGATCTTCACCGATGAGAACTGCTGCTTGGCTACCTGAAATCAGCAATAAATTGTTGTCGTTGGAATCCGCATCAATGGGTGACTCTCCTTGGTGGACCCACATCACCCGGGTTTCATCATTGAAGAGTTGGGCTCGAAAACTTTCATCGGTACGTAGGTGCGCTGCTCGGTCCAGGCCAGGCCGAGTAAATAACAGATCATCGAGCAGGCGGGTGTCCATCACGCCCGCCAGCCTATTGCCGTGACACCATCAAGGTTTAAGAGTCCGACAGGAGCCTGCGTGAACGTCTTTATTCGCCAACTCACCGGCGTTCGATTCCTGGCAGCTGCTTGGGTCTTGCTCTACCACCTACAAATCCCGCTCAACACCCTCGGAGTTCTGGCAATTCCAGTACTTTCGGACTTCTTCCGAGTCGGCAGACTCGGTGTTGATCTCTTTTTCGCACTCTCGGGTTTCATCCTGGCCCACACCTACCTAGAGCGCATGGGTGAAAATTTCAAGATCAAAACTTCTGGGTTTTTCCTGTGGCTGCGTCTAGGCCGAATTTATCCAGTCCATATCGTCATGCTGGTCATTGCTGGCTTGGCCGTCTACGCCCAAGCCAAGGTCACCGGAGACGCGCTATCGCGCGATTGGCTCACGCCTTGGGACTTCTTAAAGAACCTCTTGCTCATTCAAGAATGGGGCCCACAACCGCAGCGCGGTTG
>CANJCG010000149.1 GCA_947472655.1 Actinomycetota bacterium | reverse complement strand
TCGGGTCCTGCCATACGCCGAATTCGCGACTTGATCTCGTTTGTGATGTGCGGGATCACTTGGACTGTGTCACCCAAATATTCACCGCGACGTTCCTTGGCTATGACATTGGAATACACCTGACCCGTGGTGACATTGGCGGACCCGTGCAGGTCAGTATCGAGAAAACGCTCGTAGTGGCCGACGTCTAGATCAGTTTCGGCGCCGTCATCGGTAACGAAGACCTCACCGTGTTGAAAAGGATTCATGGTGCCGGGGTCAACGTTGAGATACGGGTCAAGCTTTTGCATCGTTACGCGCAGACCGCGCGATTTCAATAAGTTTCCTAGAGAAGATGCCGTGAGGCCTTTTCCGAGAGAAGAGGCGACGCCCCCAGTAACGAACAGATGCTTGGTTTGGCGCGGGGCACTCATGGAAGACCAGACTATCAGCGAGAGCGGTCAGCCGATGCCATGGCGAGGAGTTCCTCGGCGTGTGCGAGTCCTGTGTCGGATTCATCTAGACCAGAAAGCATCCTTGCCAGTTCACCGGCCCGCTGGATTCCAGTCACGTCCTTGACGCTGGATGCTGTAATAACTCCATCACTGGTCTTCTCCACTACGAGGTGCCGGTCTGCGAAGGCCGCTACCTGAGGCAGATGGGTCACCACAATGACTTGGGCATCTTTGGCTAACTTGGCAAGTCGGCGACCTACTTCGACCGCTGTTCTGCCACCGATCCCGGCATCAACTTCGTCAAATACAAAGGTGGGAACACTGTTGCGCCCCGCCAACGTCACTTCGATAGCCAACATGACTCGAGAGAGCTCACCGCCTGATGCCGCCTTCGTGACCGCCAGTGGGTCCGCCCCCTTATGAGGCCGCAAAAGAAAGGTAACGGCGTCTGCCCCGCTCGCTGTAAATGCAAAAACATCGTCAGATCCAACCACTGAAATAACGAATTCGGCATCTGGCATAGCTAGGGCACGAAGTTCAGCACTCACTGCTTTCGCAAGATCTTGCGCGGCTGCCTTTCGAACCTTCGTGAGTTTGTTCGCCACGTTCACGAGTTCTTTTCTATCAGCCTCAATCTGAGACCGAAGTTGCTCAACTCGGTCATCCCCGCCATCAAGACCAGCAAGTTTGGCGAATGCGGCCTGTCGCCAGGCCATAACTTCTTCAACCGTTTCGCCGTATTGACGCATGAGTTTGCGAATTGCTGCGCGGCGCTCTTCCACCCATGCTTGGCGAGCCGGGTCTGCGTCGAGGTCACTGAGATACGAAGCCATCTCGCTTCCCGCATCTGCGAGCAGGGCCGTGACTTGTTTTAACTGAGCGCGTAACTCACCAAGTGTTGGATCAATAAGAGCTAACCGGTCTATCGCCTTCATTGCATCGGCAATGCCACCCATCGCACCGTCGCCGTGTTCATCACCGACAAGCGCATCGTGTGCAAGGGTGAGATCACTCAATAAAGATCCGGCATTTGAAAGTCTTGCCGCCTGAATATCCAGAGCAGAATCTTCGCCAATTTCGGGGCTCACAGCATCAATCTCTTCAACACCCATGCGCAGCGTCGTCGCTTCGCGTTCGCGCTCAGCTCGGTTAGTTGTGAGATCTTCAAGTTCAGCTACAGCGGTTTTCCAAGTGGCAAATGCCTCGCGGTAGTTGGCTAATGCTGTTAGAGCCGCAGGCCCTGCAAACCGATCGAGCATTTCGCGCTGGCGCTCAGCTGATCGCAATTGCCACTGATCTGCCTGCCCATGGATAGCGATTAAATCGCCGCATACTTCTTCTAGTAGGGATCGTGGAACGGTGCGCCCGCAGGCAACTGCCCGGCCTCGGCCTTCAGCTGGAACAGTTCGAGCGAGCACTACTTCTGCGCCATCGTCATCAAGGTCAGCAGGGGCGCCGGCTTCTTGCAACCGCGATAAGACGGATTCGGCGTTTGTGGGAATCAGCCAATGGCCCTCGACTGAGGCTTCAGCTTGGCCTCGGCGAACGATTGAACTTTCTGCCTTGCCTCCTGCAAGCAAACTCAGCCCGGTGAGCACCATCGTCTTTCCTGCGCCCGTTTCACCGGTGATCACCGTGAGCCCTGGCGAGAAATTCATGTGGGCATCGTCAATCACACCCATCCCGTGAATACTCAGACCGGTGATCACTTATACCCGCCAGCCATCCACGGGTAATGCGAATTTTGCGACAAGCCGATCCGTGAATGGGGTATCGGCTAAACGAGCCAGCCGTACCGGAACAGGGTTTCGACGAACCTCGATGCGATTGCTTCCCTTGATGTCATAAGTTCGACGACTGTCTGCAGCCAGGAGGCACTCAGACCATTCAGCGAGTTCGAATGAAATCACACTTGATGGACCGACAACCAGCGGCCGCGCAAACAGTGCGTGCGCACTCAATGGAACCAGCAACATGGCTTCGACTTCAGGCCACATCACAGGCCCACCTGCAGAAAATGCATAAGCCGTGGAGCCGGTTGGACTAGCCGCGACTACCCCGTCGCATCCCCATCTTGACAATGGTCGGCCGTCAACTACAACAAGGACGTCAATCATTCGGGCACCGGCTGCCTTTTCCAGGCTTACTTCATTGAGCGCCCAGGTGCGCATGACTTCTTTGTCGGCATCAAAAACTCTGATATCAAGTGCCATGCGTTCTTCCACGTGCCAACGCCGATCAACGATCGCGTCGGTTACTGCATGGATGTCTTCTGATTCAGCTTCGGCAAGGAACCCAACGTGCCCAAGATTGACACTAAGAATTGGAACTGATGAGTTACGTGCCCGTTCGGCTGCCCGAAGGATGGTTCCGTCTCCACCAAGAACCACGACAACTTCACAGCCGTCCGATGCCTGCTCATTTGCCGGCACAATTTCGACTCCGGCAGGCACACCATCGTGCCATCCAGATGCATCGTCTTGTGCCAGGAGCACAATAAATCCTGCAGCCTGAAGATCCGCGACTACTCCCGTTGCAGCTTCACGTGCCGGCTTTGCTCGCGTATTCAGCACCAGTAGGGCCCGACGGTTGCTGGTCATTGCGGTCCTTCCTGGATTGCTCGACTGATTGCCTCGCGCAGGCCATCATCCCTCAAATGAGGAGCTGGCGGTGCACCATCCACAGCCTTTCCGCCAAGTCCTCGCTGCAGCCACAAAAAGTACTCCACATTTCCGCTTGGCCCAGGCAATGGGCTAGCGACAACTCCAGCGACACCCAGGCCCAAAGCGACTGCACGATCAGCTACTGCTTGCACGGTACTCATTCGAATATTCGGGTCTCGAATTACTCCGTCACCCACCGCATCGCGCCCCACTTCGAACTGGGGCTTGACCATGATGACGAAGTCGGTATCCGGTGCGCTACAGGAAACCATGGACGGCAATACAAGCGCGAGCGAAATAAATGAGAGGTCTGCGACGAACAAATCAGCAAGGTATTCAAGACTGTCAGGTTGGAGCGTGCGAATGTTCGTGCGCTCCATGACCAAGACGCGCTCGTCGGTTCTTAGTGGCCACGCCAGCTGCCCATAGCCCACGTCAACCGCAAGCACTTTTGCGGCACCGCGTTCAAGTAAGACTTGAGTGAAACCACCTGTGGACGCGCCTGCATCAAGACACTCGCGCCCAGATACATCGATTGAAGCAAACGTGTCCAGCGCGCCATTGAGCTTTACTGCACCCCGCGAAACGTAACCGTGATCGTTGGAAGTAACAACTTCAATAGCATCCGAGGCTTCGACCTGTGTGGCTGGTTTTGTTGCAACGCCACCTTTGACCGTGACATGTCCTCCGGCAATAAGTTCTTGCGC
>CANJCG010000148.1 GCA_947472655.1 Actinomycetota bacterium | reverse complement strand
GAGGGATCCCCCACCAGCAGACTTCAGGGTGACGTATTCGCGCACCACATCTTCGATCCGAGCCCGCTCGCGGACAAGGGCAATGTCCTCGTCTCGAATGCGGCCAGCCATAGACCCATTCTAGGCGGGCCAAGCAACTTGGATTAGCGGATCAGGCGCTCATGCCAGCGCAGGATGCTCACATCGGTGAGGCTGGCGACCTGATCGATGATCACCCGCATCCGTTCAGCATCACTTTGGGCCGCTTCGTAGGTCTCTCGAAGCCAGGGCTCCAGCGCCTGACCTTCATCCAACCGAAGTGCATACACGACGTCTGCCACAAGTTCTCGCTGCCGAGTTTGTTCAAGCTCGATCCCTGGTCGGCGCATCACGAAGAAAACAGCGATGGCCTTCATCACGGCGACTTCATCACGAACCTCATCCGGTATGACCAGATTGGCTGCGTAGCGCGTGAAGGGTCGGTCTCCGTATTCAATTCGGGTAGCGACCTGAGTACTCACACAGAAGCGCGAAATCAGATAGCTCGTTGCATGTTTCAGCGCCGCTTGCGATCGCATTGAGCCGTCGAACTCCATAGGCCAATAATCAAGACCAAGGAGTCGATCAAGTGCTTCGTCTAAAGCATGGGAATCGCGTTGGGGGTCAAAACGTTCTCTGGCAGTCTCAACGAGAAACTTCTTATTGCTGGGATCTCGTAGTTCCTCTAGGTGAACAAGTCCGGCATGAATCGCATCTTCAACATCGTGAATTGAATAGGCAACGTCATCAGCCCAATTCATCACTTGTTCTTCAATACACTGTTGCCCCTCGGGCGCGCCTTCTCGCAGCCAGTGAAAAATCTGCGCATCATCTGCGTAATAGCCAAACTTTGGATTACCCGGCTGACGAGCCCATGGATACTTGCACGATGCATCCAAGGTTGCGCGCGTAAGATTGAGCCCGGCGCTAACTCCATTTGCATCAACAACTTTGGCTTCCAGACGCGAAACAATGCGCAAGGTTTGCGCATTGCCTTCAAACCCACCGATGTCTTCAGCTATGCGATTAAGTTCAATTTCACCGTTGTGTCCAAACGGTGGGTGGCCAAGATCGTGGGCCAATCCTGCGACTTCAACAACATCAGGATCACAGCCCAAGGCCTCGCCCAGCTCGCGGGCAATCTGTGCGACTTCCAAGGTATGGGTCAGGCGAGTACGAGGAAAATCGTTCATCCCCGAGGTCATTACTTGAGTCTTTGCTGCGAGTCGACGCAGCCCAGCCGAATGCAAAACTCGGGCCCGATCGCGCGCAAATGGGCTGCGAACCGATTCTTTCACTGGCTCTTCTACGAAGCGCTGGCTTGACAGGGCGTCGTAGCCGATAGGAGTACTCACTTGCCAGACTCTAATACCGCAGCGCAAGCACCGCTGCTCTGAAACCACAGCCTGTCAATGGCCTTGGAAAAATCTAGCCAGAATGAAGCTCCTGACCACACCCCGCCAAACTCAAGTATTCAAAGGTGACGAAGTCCATTTTCGCTACGCGGTGCGCCCTCGCGCAATCCCGAACAGATGATGTGAGCATGGTCGGATGAGTGCATCGCCGGCGGATTCATCACGCCAACTTCGCACTCCGGACCTCCCCAAATCCGCACGGGGCTGGCTCGTCGCCGGCATCACTTTGGTTATCGTGTTGATCCTGCTTGTGCCCATTGGTGCGGCAATGCAAATAGTGCTGACTGCTCAATTTGATGATCGCACTCACACTCAAGCCATCGTATTGATGGATCCGAGCCGGTTCTGGGGTGATGATTCGGCCGTGCTTCAATCACGGACTGATCATGCGGCGGAGCTTTACCAAGCCCAGATCGCACCCGTGATTATGTTGACCGGCCAAGATCAGATCACGGCTATTGAGCGCAAAATGTTGGTTGCTAAAGGTGTGCCCAATCGTGACATCGTTACCTTCACAACCAGCATCGATACTTTGGGATCACTTAAAATGATTGCTGCTGTAATGGGTGACCTGAAGTGGGAGTCAGCAACTTTGGTGACAGACCCGCCAAATGCTGCTCGTGCCTCAGCAATTGCTCACGGTTTCGGCATAGACGCGCACCTATCCCCCGCGAAATCCGGCCCAGGAACTGCGATGACTAGCGATTATGTTGGCCGTGAGACAGCGGCACTCTTGCGCTATTACTTCTTAACTCGGTGGACCCAGCCTAAGCTCGTCCAACAAAATCAGAGTTAACCGCCGCTAACTGAAAGTTCTGCGTGGCTCAACATTGCCCGGGACTTTTCATCGAGTTCGGGTGACTCCAGCCAACCTTCAGGTAACGATGGACGCCGTCCGCCAGAAGTGCGACCGCGCGGACCCGAACCGACTTCAACATTGAATTCTTGATCTGTATCAATTTCGCAAATGAGTAGGTCCAATTGATCAAGGCTTTCAACATTTCCCATCGCAAGACGAACTTGCTGTTTCACACTGAAACCTTTGAGATACCAGGCCATGTGCTTACGCATATCCCGAATGCCCTTATATTCGCCATAGTCATGACAGAGCAATCCCGCGTGGCGCTTGAGAAGCACCAGCACTTCAGCGAAGTTTGGATCACTCGGAACTGGTTCGCCCATGAAAGCCGCAGCTAGCTGGCCAAACAACCAAGGCCGTCCGAGACATCCGCGACCAACAACAACGCCATCCGCGCCTGTCTTTGCCATCATGTCAAGAGCGTCTTGTGACGTCCAGATATCGCCGTTGCCCAGGACAGGAGTGTTCAACGGTGCCAAGTGGTCCTTCAACCGCGCGATGGCTTCCCAATCAGCTTTCCCTGCATACATCTGCTCAGCTGTTCGTGCATGTAATGCAACCCAGGTTGCACCTTCTTCTGCTGCGGCTCTACCAGCTTCAAGATACGTGAGGTGATCGTCGTCAATCCCCTTGCGCATCTTCACTGTTACAGGAACTTTTCCATCCGCAGCCTCAACTGCTGACTTAACGATCGCGCGGAACAGGTCACGTTTCCATGGCAGCGCGCTGCCACCGCCCTTTCGCGTTACTTTTGGTACAGGACAGCCGAAGTTCATATCAATGTGATCAGCACGATCCTCATCAATCAAGATGCGCACAGCAAGCGCCATCACTTTTGGATCCACTCCATACAACTGGACTGACCGTGGTTTTTCATCTTCTCTGAAGGTAACCATGTCGATGGTCTCGGCATTTCCTTCAACAAGAGCTCTCGAGGTAACCATCTCGGAGACATACAACCCGGCCCCTGCCTCCCGACAGAGTTTTCGAAATGCGCGATTAGTTATGCCCGCCATTGGTGCCAGAACGACAGGAACACTCAGGTCATCCATTGAAAGCACGGTATAAGTGTGCCAGTGCGTCAAAAAGAGTGAATTAGCAGGATGGCAAGCGCGTTGCTAACCAGCCGACAAGTGCGTCAAGACCGATGCGTTCTTGCTGCATCGTGTCACGCTCGCGCACTGTGACTGCCTGATCATCCAGAGTCTCAAAGTCCACCGTTACACAGAAAGGCGTTCCGATTTCGTCTTGACGACGGTAACGACGCCCAATTGCACCTGCGTCGTCAAACTCAACATTCCACCGCTTGCGCAACTCCGCGGCCAAATCCTTGGCTTTTGGTGAAAGATCTGCATTACGCGAAAGCGGGAGAATGGCAACCTTTACTGGAGCAAGGCGCGGATCAAAACGCAGCACTGTGCGCGTATCAACGCCTCCCTTGGAGTTTGGCGCCTGATCTTCATCGTAGGCATCGAGAAGAAATGCCAACACTGCACGCGTGAGTCCGGCAGCAGG
>CANJCG010000147.1 GCA_947472655.1 Actinomycetota bacterium | reverse complement strand
TGTCGGCGAACTTGCAAACAGCAAGTGGAGCGCAGTCGCGATTGATGATGCCACCGGTGAAGAGACGTCATTGGAGCCAGTCACCGTTCAAGGAGCATTGGATTGGTCGCAAGCTTTTGTCGTACCCAAAGATGCCGTACATGTTCGCGTGAGTTTCAGTCAGACCACGCGCTCACTGTGGATGTGGCTCCAACTCATTGTGTTCGTTGTGCTTGTCGTTCTGTCCCTTCCTGCGCGTCGAGTTGATGACATAGACCCTGACGTTGAGGGTTCAGGATTTCCTGCCGAGGCGGTGCGACATGAGTGAAGAATTCGGGCCTGAATCCACGAGCAATGAAATTGTAGAAGTGCAATCCAAATCCTCAACCACCTCGACGTTGTACCTTCGCATGGCATTGATCAGTGTGGCTCTGATTGTTGGCTTGGGTGTTATCGGGCAGTACGGCATCAATGCTGTGAATGATTCAACGACGCAAGTTGAACCGATTGCCTCATCAGTGTTGTTGTGCCCAGAACCTGGAGTCGGTGCGCAAGCAGGGTCGCGTATGACGGCAGTTGTCGTGCCAGGGCAACCGGGCCAAAATCAAGGTGATGGCAATGTCAGCATCACCACGCTCGCCGGAAAAGTTAAAGTCCAAGCCAAACTCACGTTACCCGGTGCTCAGACTGAAATTGCAGGTGCCGGCCGACGCTTGCCTCCGATTAGTGTCATCGGCACCGGGTCACTTGCGCCAGGTTTGATTGCTAATCAATGGAGCCGCGATCCACGTGGCCAAGGACGAGGCATGGCGAGTACGCCGTGTGACTCGGCTGCTTCAGATTTTTGGTTTGTAGGTGGTGGCGCGGTGGCTGGCCGCCAGACGCGCGTGGTGCTGGTCAATCCTGATTCCTTTGCTGCATCAATTGATTTAGTAATTTACGGACCCGATGGCGTGGTGGATGCGCCTGCAGGTCGTGGACTTGTTGTCAATCCAAAGCAACGAATGTATGTGCGCATAGATGCGCTAGCCCCAGGTATCACCACAACCGCGATACACGTGATCGCTCGCACTGGTCGTATCGGTGCTTCAGTTGATGACGATCAAATGTCAGGGCTACATTCAGTGGGAACTGAATGGGTACCAAGAGCAGCCGCACCTGCAAAGAGGGTCTATGTGCCAGGAGTATTTCCTGGCAAGGGCGTGCGAGTACTTGCGATCGCTGCTCCCGGCGGATCTGACGCTCAAGTTTCGATTCGAGTGATGACCAAAGACGGGTCCTTCCAGCCGGCCGAACGCGATCGCGTGACCGTGCCTAACGACTCGGTGATCAGCATGGATATGTCTTCGGTCGTTCAGGGCCAACCAGCAACGCTTGAACTCACGTCAGATACGCCGATCGTTGCGGGAATGCGTCAGTTCTTCGGCACCAAGCGTCAACAAAATGACACGGCTTACGCAACGGGTGTTCAACCGCTGACGACTACTGCCGCAGTGAGTGGACTTCCCGTGCAAGGTTCAACTCGTGTGCGAGTAGCGCTCACTGCACCAAAGGGTGAGGCCAAAGTTCAGATTAGTTTGTTGCCCTACCTTGGCAAAGACCAAGTGAGCACTCCAGTTCAAATTCAAGACGTCACCATCCCTGCAGGGTCGGTTGTCTGGCTGCCACTCAGTCTTGGTCAAAGTGCTGCTTGGTTCACCGTGGTCGTTACTCCGCAAAATTCTGCCCCGTTCTTGATTGCTCATGAGGTGTTGGAATCTTCACGTTTCGGCGATCTTGTCACGGGGTATCCATGGCAGCCGCTACGAACAGAAGTCCGAGTTCCGGCTGCGCATGAAGATCCAGGTCTGTCGGTTCGCAAGTAGCGGCGCGTCCTGCGCTCGGTTGTTGCGTTGGGGCATTAGCGTTCCGATGTGGCTCGCCGTCGTTGTTCTAAGCCTTCATGCCAAGGGTATGCAGTCTCGACTTTGACGTACGTCTATGCAGATTCAACTGCGGTTCTAGGACCGTTGGCCACGTATGCAGAACCACATTGCTATGACCTTTGCCAGATGCACAGTGAGCGACTTACCGCTCCTCGAGGCTGGGAAATAGTACGGATTACTCCTGACCCAGATGCACTCAAGCCAACGTCAGACGATCTTGAGGCTTTAGCAAATGCAGTTCGCGAAGCAGCGCGTCCGAGGTATGTACCTGGCGGCGATGTTGATCATCCGCCTGCTCCACACGGCACTGTTGAAGGAACAAGGCGCGGCCATTTACGGGTGTTGACCCACGACACCTCGTATGACACGCCTTCCTCGAACGAGCAATACCCGCACGAAGACCTCTAGGTCGGGCGACTCACTCCAGCGAAACGGTAGCCTTAGTTCTCGTGCGCAATCTTGATTTGGTTATAAAGGCCTATGACGTCCGCGGTATCTATCCCGACCAACTCGATAGCGACCTTTGTTATGCCATTGGCGGCGCATTTGTTTCGGTGCTGAAGTTGGCTACTCGTGATGGTGGCCCAGGCGCGGTGGTTATTGGTCACGATATGCGGCCTTCAGGGCCAGAGCTTGTGGCTGCCTTTGCCAACGGTGTGATGGACCAAGGTGTTGACGTTGTGCTGATCGGTCTCGCCAGCACTGACGGGCTTTATTTTGCTTCAGGCAAATTGGATCTACCTGGTGCGATGTTCACTGCCAGCCATAATCCGGCTCAATACAACGGCATCAAACTTTGCCGGCCAGGTGCTGCGCCTGTTGGTCAAGACTCTGGGCTGCGCACGATAAAGGAAATGGTCGAGCAAGAAGGCGTCGTGGCATATAGCGGGCCGCGCGGTGTTTCCCGCAGCCAAGACATGCTCACTGACTACGCCAATTACATGCGCGAGCTTGTGGATGTTTCTGGGATTCGACGTTTAAAGATTGTGGTTGATGCGGGCAATGGCATGGGTGGTTACACAGCTCCAGCCGTACTTGAAGCCGATGCCGGACTTGCTGCTCTCCCGTTGGACGTCACTCGGATGTTTTACGAGCTCGACGGCACGTTTCCTAACCATGAAGCAAACCCAATTGATCCAGAAACACTCGTAGATCTGCAAGCCAAAGTGAAGGAACAAGGCGCAGATCTTGGCCTTGCTTTTGATGGCGATGCTGACCGCTGCTTTGTTGTAGATGAGCGTGGTGAGTTGGTAAGCCCTTCGACAATCACCGCGATCATTGCTCAACGTGAGTTGGAGAAGTCACCGGGTGCTTCGGTGATTCATAACTTGATCACAAGCCGTGCAGTGCCGGAAGTCATTCTTGAAAATGGCGGTATTCCCGTGCGAACGCGCGTGGGTCACTCTTTCATCAAAGCGACTATGGCCGAAACAAACGCAGTTTTTGGTGGGGAGCATTCAGGCCACTTTTACTTTAGGGATTTCTGGCGCGCTGATTCAGGAATGTTGGCCGCTCTGCATGTGATTGCAGCTCTTGGGCAGACGCCAAAAGGCACAACCTTGTCGTCGATGCTGGCCCCGTTCATTCGCTATTCAATGAGCGGCGAAATCAACACCGAAGTCCAGGATCAGGCCGGTGTCACTGCACAAATCAAAAAGGAGTACTCACAGTTGTCTGATGTCACCTTCGACGAAATGGATGGATTAACCATTTCCGCTGGCGATTGGTGGTTCAACGTGCGCCCAAGTAACACTGAACCGCTACTGCGGCTTAATGTGGAGGCTAAGGATCCAACAAAAATGGAATCGCTTCGTGATGAGCTCCTTGAGAAAATGAGGAACAGATGAGTAACGCACCGCTTGGCCTAGATCCGGCCCTTTGGCAGGTTTTGGCTTGCCCATGTGCAGCACATGGCGAACTCATAGCCGATGAAGCAGCCAAGA
>CANJCG010000146.1 GCA_947472655.1 Actinomycetota bacterium | reverse complement strand
CAATCCTCAATATCGTGGCAACACATCCACGAGTTGTTGTGGTCAACAACAATATGCCGCGCAGTTGGCGCGATTCGAATAACGATGCAATCTGGAATGTCGTTCCTGAATACCCCAATACTGTGGTTGCCAACTGGCGCGGAGCTTCAAAGGACCACCCAGAATATTTCGTTTCTGATCACGTTCACCTCACAATGAAGGGTGCACGGGCGTACGCTTCGCTCATCAAACAGGCAATAAACGCGTCACATTAAAGGTCGCTCCAGCGTTCCATAGGACCATCCCAGCCCAGAGGCAGCGGGGCCTTGTCAGGAGCCACTTGCGCAACTATTTCGTTAAGGACAACCCGAACAGACTTCTCCCCCACCCATAAGTGGCCTGCGCCAGCGATGCCTTTCACTTCTGCTTGTGGGATTCGAGCAAATCGCTTCGTTGCCTCAGCGGGTTGTAGGTAGTCATCGTTTTCTGGGACCAAGGCTGTGATGGGTAAGCCAGAATCTGCCCACCGGTCGAGGTCTGATACCTCAGAAAAGCGCAGCGGCGGAGACAAGAGAATCGCCCCCATGAGACCTTGCGAAGTTTGCTGCTGAATCGCATGTTTCAAAATAACGTCAGTGCCAAAGGACCAGCCCAACATCCAAGGTTTTGGGAGCTCCTGCTCCTGAACAAACCTGAGCGCAGCTGCAAGATCGAGTCCTTCCGCGTTGCCCTCATCGAATACTCCTTGACTCGTTCCAGCTGCGCTAGTTGTGCCACGAGTGTTGAATCGCAAAATGGCTAGATCAGCTAATGCCGGTAAGCGCCAAGCCATTTTGCGCAGCACATGACTGTCCATATATCCGCCAGCGGTGGGTAATGGGTGACAACACACAATCACGGCAGTCGGTTCACGATCAAGCGGAAGAGCTAGCTCGCCTACGAGTTCTAACCCATCACTTGTGAGCAACGTGATGCGCTCGCGTCGCGCTGGAAGAACTGAATTCGCGACTATTTCTGACATCGTGCCTCGACTCTAATGGCGCGGGCCACGGTGGTGACGTGCTGCCCAACATGGCTTATGCCAATGGCGGCGAGCCTCGACTCCCCCGAGCCCTTGGGCTGGATACGCCACAACATGGGGCGTCGCTGGTCTAATTTCATGATCGCAGCCTGGACATCGATAGGTTTTTGTTGCCGCAGAACCAGTGACGGTTTGCACCACCCATTCTTCACCGCGAAAGTTTTCGACATCTCGATAAGTGAAAAATGCTGGTCTATCTGCATTGCGTTCTGGTTCCCGACGATGTTTGCGTCCCATGATTAAAAAAGTCTCAGACTTGGGTCTTGGGTTCCTTTGAGTGCTTCATAATCCAAAACAACGCACCGGATCCCTCTATCTTCCGCCAAGGTACGGGCCTGTGGCTTGATCTCCTGTGCAGCAAAAATTCCAGTTACTGGCGCTAGCAGAGGATCGCGATTCAAGAGTTCGAGATACCGAGTCAATTGTTCAACTCCATCAATTTCACCGCGGCGTTTAATTTCAACAGCAACGGATTTTCCTTGATCATCTCTACACATTAAATCAACCGGACCAATTGGTGTCGGAAACTCCCTGCGAACAAGTGACCAATCCTTGCCAAGAACACCGACATGCGTTGCGAGTAATACCTGCAGATGTGCTTCGACTCCGTCTTTTTGTAACCCTGGATCTAGGCCTAGCTCGTGAGCAGAGTCGTGATGCACTTCATGGATAGTGATGCGTAATTGCTCACCAGCTTTATTCTCAACTAACCACAAAGCGTGGTCTTCTTGGAGATCAGCCTCATTTTCTTTGAGCGAACAGGGCGGACTCATCCAATTCAACGGCTTATAGGACCCACCATCCGCGTGGATCAAAACAGATCCATCGGCCTTGACCATGATCACCCGCAGTGCTGGGGGTAGATGCGCTGTTAGTCGGCCGACGTAGTCGACCGTGCACCTTGCCACCACTATTCGCACCCTGTAACCGTACCCGTGTCAGCTGGATCTACGAGCAGGGTGCACCATTGTCATGTGCCTGCTTGGAACGCCTTCTCTTTCGCCTTTGGCCCTATCTCGGCCCTGCTTGGCGTCGGGCTACTGGCGGTCATTTTGCGGTGGGCCTATTCAGGAGGAAAGTCGGTCATTGCGGCCTCCCCCAAGCCAGGAACTTCTCAGGAGTACGGGCTACTCGTTCCAGTTTCAAGCCCAGCCACATATATCGAGGGTGAGATTCAACGGCGCAAACTTGAAGCCGCGGGGTTACGAGCAAATCTTGCACATACGCTCGATGGGCCTCGGGTTATGGTGTGGCCAGCAGATATCAGCAAAGCAAAAGCTATCCTTGAGGCTTAAGCGCATCCTCTTCAATGCGTGAAATATCAGCACCGAGGCGCTGCAAATCCTGAACAAATCCCGCATACCCGCGATCAATATGCGAAACCCCGTAAACCGAGGTGACCCCTTCGGCCACTAAACCAGCGAGAACCAGCCCAGCACCCGCGCGAATATCTGTTGCTTCAACGGGCGCACCAGAAAGTTTTTGATGACCTCGAACTAATGCGTGATGTCCGTCAGTTCGCACATCTGCACCAAGTCGAGCAAGCTCCTGCACAAACCGAAAGCGCGCTTCAAACAGATTCTCGGTGACTAATGCAGCTCCATCGGCGATGGCATTCAAAGCAATAAATTGTGGTTGCAAATCAGTTGGGAAACCAGGATATGGAAGCGTCACGATGTCTACTGCGAGTGGTCGCTGGTTCATTGAAACGCGGAAGCCATCATCTAAAATCGATACGACTGCGCCTGCTGTGACTAATTTATCGAGAGCGATCTGCAAATGCTCTGCCCGCGCATTACGAATCGTAATGTCGCCCTGAGTGATAACCGCTGCAACCGCCCACGTGCCAGCAACTATTCGATCTGGAACAGTTCGATGAGTCACAGGTTGAAGTGCATCAACGCCATCAATAGTTAATGTCGAAGTACCTAGGCCCGAAATTTGTGCACCCATTGCATTAAGCATTATGCAAATGTCGATAATTTCTGGTTCACGTGCAACGTTATCGATGACAGTTGTTCCAAGTGCCGTCACAGCTGCCATCAGAATTGTTTCCGTTGCCCCGACGCTAGGGAAATCTAGATAAACCAAATCACCGCGGAGTCTTTGCTTCGAAGACGCGATCAGATAGCCATGTTCATTGACTGCTTGCGCGCCAAGCTTGATCAAGCCTTCGACATGCATGTCTAGGCCACGCGAACCAATGTTGTCTCCGCCAGGCAACGCAACTTCGGCAGCGCCACAACGCGCAAGTAGTGGACCAAGCACGCAAATCGAGGCTCGCATCCTGCGCACTAAGTCATAGTCAGCGCGGTGGTCAAGAACTGCAGGAACACAGATCTCAACAGTTGACTGAATCCGGTTATGACTCACTTCGCAACCAAGTCGACGCAACAGTTCGGCCATAATTTCTACATCGAGAATGTCTGGCACATCTAATAACGTGGTCGTGCCCTCAGCAAGAAGTGCAGCTGCCATTAACTTCAGGACCGAGTTCTTAGCACCTGTTACGTGTACCTCACCCACGAGTCGGCCACCGCCAACCACTTTGAGGAGTTCCACCACTTCATCGTAGGAGTTCAATCACTCTTTGCCCAACCTGCCAGTGCATCTGTGGCGGGGGTTCATAAATCTCTGCTTGGGGTTTGGCGTAAAGTCGAGCCATGGTGAATTTGACGCGTATCTATACCCGAACGGGCGATGACGGCACGACCTCCCTAGGAGACATGAGCCGAACAGGAAAGAATGACCCGCGACTTAAGGCTTACGCCGACGTCGATGAGGCTAACTGT
>CANJCG010000145.1 GCA_947472655.1 Actinomycetota bacterium | reverse complement strand
TAAAGCTCACCTGCCGCATCTCATCATCACTGTCTGATCGCACAATTGTGATGACAAGCCGGTTCTCGGCAAGTTGTTCAACCTTTCCCTGACCCCATTCAACAACTGTGACGCCTGTTTCTAGATCAGCACCAAGATCAAGGTCATCTAACTCAACGTTCGAGCCCAGCCGATACGCATCCACATGAACCAGTGGCAAGATCGATGCTTGATGTGCGCGAGCAATCACAAATGTTGGGCTGGTAATCGGGTCAGTGACGCCAAGACCTTTTCCTAGTCCCTGAACGAAGGTGGTTTTCCCTGCACCTAAGTCGCCAACGAGAACGATCAGGTCACCAGGCATGAGTTGTGCTGCGACGTGCTTTCCGAGCGCATGCATCTGATCACGAGTCTGGACTTGCACCATCACGCAACCACTTTGCTGATTACCGAAACACCCGACTTGACCGCAGCAACTGTGCCGATAGCTGGCACACTTCCACCGGCTACCTTGAGTGCACTCGGAAGACTTGGACTCATAAACTGCCTTGATAATTCCTAGGAATCCGATTACCGATACGAGTGACGATTTCATAACCGATGGTTTGGCTGAATCTGCCCCAATCATCTGCAGTAGGCGCGCCGGTTGATGCATCGCCGAAAATCACTACGTCCTCACCGGCAGAAATCTCACCAAGGGCCTCGGGTAATTCGATCATGAACTGGTCCATCGCTACGCGTCCCAAGACTGCACACTTCACACCTCTGACTAACACATGCGCGTTAGTTGCAACTCGAGGAATCCCATCGGCGTAACCAACAGGCACTAAACCAATACGGGTCGGCACTGACGCCACCCAAGTGCTGCCATAAGAAACCGCTTGTCCGGCAGGAATGGTTTTCACGAGAGCCAATTGCGCATGTAACGACATCGCTGCCTGGAGATTAAATTGGTGCACACTTGAGGGATCCATCGGAGAGACGCCATACATGGCTATGCCGATACGCACGAGATCAAATTGAGTGTCTGGGTGTGCGAGCGCTCCTGCACTGTTTGCCAGGTGTAGCAGTTGTGGTTCTAAACCTGCTTGTTTGGCTACTGCAACTCCCTCGAGAAACCGCACACGTTGTTCGGCAACTGACGGGTCTTTTTCGAAACTGGCATTTGCCAAGTGCGACCAGATACCCACAACATCGATCCTGCCTCTGGCTTGCAGGGCCTTAGCCGCAACGACGAGCTCTTCCCACTCATCAACACCGGCTCCATTACGTGACAATCCAGTATCGAGTTTGAGGTGAATATGCGCGATTGAATTTGCCTGCGCTGCGGCTTCGGTCACCTCAATGAGTGACCACAACGACGAAACTGAGATCTGAACACCAGCAGTCACGCAAGCAAGTAGGTCTGGATCTCCTGGAGTCCATAACCAAGCCAAAAGCGGCCCCGTGTCTCCTGCTTCACGAAGCTCAACGGCTTCACGCAGCAATGCAACACCCAGCCAATCAGCTCCAGCTGCGCGGGCTGCTTGGGCGACCGGGATAAGTCCATGGCCGTAGGCATCGGCTTTAACCACCGCCAAAAGTAGTGAGCTTGGAGCCGACTGCCGAATGAATTCGAGGTTATGAGCGATAGCACCTAGATCAATAGCTACATGGGCCCGTGTCATAGAGACAATCTTGTCGGTCGACGAACTTGAGCGATTGCAGCGGGTAGAGCGGCCACGATTTGGGTGGCTGTGACTGGAAAACCCGAACTTGAGGCGACTCGACCGGCCTGGCTGTGCAGCCAGACCGCAGCAGCCGCTACCTCGGCGACTTCTGCCTGACTCAGAGCTTGATCGCTTCGGGCAGTTGCTCCTGAAAGAAGTGCTCCGATCAATCCGGCCAACACATCCCCACTACCTGCAGTGGCCAAGACTGGAGTTCCCACTACATCCACATACAACGAGCCCTCGGGGTCGGCCACGACCGTTCCGGCACCCTTGAGCACCACGATCACGTTCAGTTGTGTTGCTAGCGCTTTAGCCGCAGCAATACGTCCGACGCTGATCTGTGCATCACATAACCGGGCAAATTCGCCTTCGTGTGGAGTCACCACGGTAGGAAACTCACGTTTGATGACTACGTCTTGAAGTTCAGGCGAGGCAGCCAAAAGCGTCAGCGCTCCTGCATCAAGCACTATCGGGCATGCGCATCGCAAAATTGCGCTCAATGCCGCGTGATCAGCATCAGCACCCGTAAACCCTGGACCGACCACCCACGCATTGACTCTGGTGTTTGTTGCTGGATCTGCGATGGTGGCTACCACTGGAGGATTTGCCGCGATTACTTGCGCAGCAAGTCCATCACCTCGATCAAAATATTCGACCATGCCTACGTCTCCAGCGGTGGCAGCACCAAGAGCAAGAAATGCCGCTCCCGGGTAGGAAAGGCTTCCAGCAATGACTCCAACAACACCGCGGCGATATTTGTGATCGCTGAGATGCGGCTCCTGCACCCAATAGGCGACGTCATCTTCTTGGAGGCAACCGCCTAGACCTTCAAGTTCGTCAGTAATGCCAATGTCTATGACGCGTACAGAGCCCGCGAATTCTAAACCGGGTGCCACGACTAAGCCAGGTTTAAGCCCGCCAAAAGTGACCGTGACATCGGCCACGACAGCCACACTTGCAACAAGGCCAGTATCTGCATCAACTCCGGTAGGAACATCCACGCTGACAATCAGTGCATGCACGTTTTGCGTGGCCTGCACCATGTCCGAAATTGGCTGGCTTAATTCTGCGCGAGACCCAATTCCCAGTAGACCGTCAATCACAAGATCAGCCGATCGCATTTCATCGCGAGCTTCCTGCCCCCACGGAAGGACAAGCCCCCCTGAGGCCTGAAGCGCCGCTGCTCCTGCTTCGTGAAACTGCTGCGTTGCGGTTACCGCGATGACGCGAATACCTCGGCGCGTAAGTTTCGCACCAGCAAAGAGTGCATCCCCGCCGTTATTGCCGGGGCCAACCAACACAACTACACGTGTGCCCGTCACTCGTCCCAAAACTTGGGAAAGCAATTCGATGGCAGCAACACTCACACCATGAGCAGCTCGTTGCATCAATATTCCACTATCGAGCTCCTGCCCATGCGCAGACTCGGCAGCTCGGATTGCCGCGACTTCATGCAGCGTAATCATGATTATTCCACTGTGACGGACTTAGCCAAGTTGCGTGGCTGGTCAACGTCATGACCCTTAGCGGTGGCCATCTCGCAGGCGAATACCTGAAGTGGCACGGTTGATACGAGCGGTTGCATGAGAACAGGTACAACAGGAACACGAATGATGTGATCGCTGAAGGCGACGATTTTTTCATCGCCCTCTTCTGCAATGGCAACAATGAGTGCTCCACGGGCGCGAACCTCTTGAATCGCTGAGATGACTTTGTCATGCAAAAAGTGGCTTGGTGAAGGCACGATCACCACGACAGGGACGCCTTCTTCGATTAATGCAATGGGGCCATGCTTTAACTCACCCGCCGCGAAACCTTCAGCATGCATATAAGCCAATTCTTTAAGCTTCAGTGCACCTTCAAGTGCAACCGGGAAACCAACATGGCGCCCAATAAAGAGCACTGACTTACAGTCGGCAAGCTCGCGAGCAATTGCCCGAACAGGTTCAACAGTGTCAAGCACGAGGTCAACGGCTTGTGGCATGTTGTCGAGGTCGGCTAACACTGCACGGATATCTGCTTCGTTCATCGCACCGCGTACTTGAGCGAGGTACAAGCCGATCAAGTACGCCGCAATGATTTGGGTCAAGAAGGCTTTGGTCGAAGCAACGGCAATTTCGGGTCCGGCGTAGGTGTAGAGCACGCCATCACATTCGCGAGGAATAGTTGACCCAACGGTGTTGCAAATCGCTAGCGTTCGCGCC
>CANJCG010000144.1 GCA_947472655.1 Actinomycetota bacterium | reverse complement strand
GTGGTCTGCTCGGCTTCTAGGGTCTGAACGAGGATGCGATCCTCAAGTGGCTTAATTGTGACCGACACGGTTACGTCCTCCGGATAGTCGGCTAGGCCCTTTTTAGGGGGCGAAACGGTTAGGTCTAGGAGCAATCCCCGGTGGGGAGAGCCAGATGAGAATCTACGCAACGAGTTAGCACTCCGTCAAGTCGAGTGCCAGTTTTGGCTGTTCGCTCTTAGAGAGGCGATGACAGTCCTTGGCTCCAAAGCACTCAAATACACACACTTCACGCTGGAATCAGTCCCTGGGAGTAGCGGACTGAAAGCTCGGGCGCTGGGTATTCGTGAAAGCATGCAGAGATGTGGATCACCTCGGCCGAAGGCTTAGCCGCCCGTCAACTTGCCTCCACAGCCCTCTCATTGCACCCGAAAGATGCGCTTGCCGCTAATTCTGAGCTTCGTAAAAAACTTCCAGGGCTTCACGCTGAGCAGTACGCCTTCGCTCTTGACCAAGCCCAGCTAGGCCGCTTGGCACATGAGCGATACGCAATCGATGCCTCGCTACTCCTGCTCACTCGTGACGGCCTTGAGCAGGCCACTAGGCCAGTCGTTGCTGAACTTCGAGCAAAGGCGCTCTTAGCAAGCGGTGCGAAAATCGTCATCGACATGTCTGCTGGCTTGGGCTTTGATGTTCGAGCCTTTCTCCAGGCCGGTCTACAGGTCATTGCTATCGAACGCGATCCCGTAACCGCTGCTTATCTTCGCGTGAACGCCCCAGGTGCTGAGGTCATTGAAGGGGACTCTCGCGATCTCATCAACGCACTTGTGCCGCGATTGGCTCCCTCGGATGTGGTCTTTGTCGACCCTGCCCGACGAAGTGGTCGTCGCACACTTGATGGATCGCGGGCACACCCCGAACGCGATCCCGAACGCTGGTCTCCCCCTTGGTCATTTGTTGTCGGACTTGCAGCGCACAATGTGCGGGTATGCGCCAAGGTCGCACCCGGATTTTTACCTATCCATCTACCTGCGAACTGGTCTGGCACTTGGACAACCGTGAATCGTGATGCGGCTGAAGCAATGCTCTGGTCTTGGACTGACGGCCATTCACGAACTGCGCGCATGATTGCTGAAAGCGTTATTGACTTCAATGGTGATGGTGCCCAAATATCTGAACCAGACTCGATCGGGGCGTTTCTTTACGAACCGGACCAAAGCTTGACGAATGCTCAATTACTCGACGACTTCTGTTTAGCGCTACCCGGGCTGCACCGCATCGATCAACATTCCTCGTGGCTGTCAGCGGATACAACCATCGACCATCCAATGATTCGCGGCTTTGCTGTGGAAAGTGAACTTCCCAATGACACAAAAGCATTGCGTAAAGCACTGATTGCACTTGGCATCGGTGATGTCACGATCAAATGCCGCGGCATGAATCTCAATGCCGATCAGCTTCGAAAAGAACTTAAACTTCCGTCGGGTCAGCCTGCAACAATTATCATCACTACAGCTGCCGGTTCTCGGGTTACTTTATTGGTGCATTACAACAGTTGACATGGGCAGAACTGACAGCGTAGGAAAATTTAAGGGCGATGGTGCAACACCTTGACGAACAAGCTTTGAACCAAGCGCAGCAATCATTGCGCCGTTATCCGTACATAACTTTGGACTTGGCACTCGAAGCTGGATACCTGCAGCATCACAGCGCTCTTGAGCCATCACTCGAAGACGACTGTTTGCCGCCACTCCACCGCCGAGAATGAGATGCTCAACTCCATGATCCAAACACGCTGCAATGGCCTTCTTCGTGAGCACATCAACCACAGCTTCTTGAAAGGAAGCCGCGACATCGGGCACTGACACCACGTGCCCTGCAGCCTGCTGCTGAGTTACCCAACGAGCAACTGCAGTTTTTAGCCCGCTGAACGAGAAGTCATACTGGTGTTCGAGCTGATCTTTGGATGAGGTGAGTCCACGCGGAAAAACGATCGCGTTGCGATTCCCTTCCATCGCGGACTTATCAATCCAAGGGCCGCCCGGAAAAGGCAAACCAAGAACGCGAGCGATCTTGTCGAAGGCTTCTCCTGCTGCATCATCAATAGTGGCGCCCAGCGAAGTGACATCCTCTGCGTCATCGTGAATCAGCAGAAGTGAAGAGTGGCCACCAGAAACCAACATGCCTACAGCGATTTGTGGCAAGGGACCATGCTCTAGTTCATCAACCACAACATGTCCGGCTAAATGGTTCACGGCATAGAGAGGAATTGTCAATGCACTGGCAAGTGCTTTCGCCGTCGCAGTTCCAATGAGTAGCGCACCGACAAGTCCTGGTCCTCCCGTCACTGCGATGGCATCTACATCGCGAAGGCTCACTCCGGCATCACTGCAGGCTCGCTGAATAGTTGGAATCATTGCTTCGACGTGGGCTCTGGATGCGACCTCTGGCACAACGCCGCCGAAGCGCGCATGCTCTTCGACACTCGAAGCAACTGCATCGGCAAGCAGAGTTGAACCCCGAACGATGCCGATACCGGTCTCATCGCAACTGGTTTCGATCCCAAGTATCAACGGTTCATTCATTGCTCCACCAGCTTTCGCAGTGGACGTTGTCGCATGACGATTGCGTCTACCGAGGGCGCGTAGTAGTTGCGCCGGACAGTGACCTCTTCAAAGCCGAATCTGGCGTACAACGCTAATGCCGAATTGTTATCCGAACGCACCTCAAGCATTAACTGCTCGCAACCACGATCCAATGCCTGACTGATCAGTTCGTTGAGTAGCAACGAACCTAACCCTTTGCCTTGGGCTTTTGGACTCACCGCAATGGTTTGAACATCTGCCTCTGGCGCCAGTGCAAACAGGCCGAAGTAGCCCAAGACTTCATTTTCTTCAAGAGCTACAACGTAACTACGGGTTGGTTGTGCAAGCTCAGACCAGAATTGTTCTTTGCTCCACGTATCGATGGGAAACAAGTGTTGCTCAAGTGCATGCACTTCATCAATATGCCACCAGCGCATCGGTTCAAGTCTCATTTAGTTGGTTCCGCCGCATCTGGCCGCCGCACATACAAGGGGTAGGGCGACAATAAATGCTGCCCTAGTAACGCTGACGCGGTTGTCCCGTCATCATGACCATGCAGTGAAAGCTCAGCAGGGGCATCAGCGATTATTTCGCCTGCCTGCAAGTAATGAAGTGCAAACCGAGCAATATCGCGCGCATCAGGATAAGCAACAGTGTCAGCGGCAGATGCGTGCAGGAGTTCCAGATAAGAAGCCGCAATATCGCCAAACCAAGGAAGCTGACGAATTTCCGCGGCTATCTCACCTGGTCGGTTCACATGCGGGCCAGCTCGTCGTTGTCCATCTGCGTCGTACTGAGCCCAGTACATCTCTTTTCTACGCGCATCAATCGCACACGCAAACGAACCTCCGACACTTTCTGCTGCTGCACGTGCCATGGCGTCCAGCGAACACACACCAATAACGGGGATGTTCCACGCCAGGCCATAAGCCTGTGCGGAACTCACCCCAACACGCAAACCTGTATACGCCCCAGGCCCTACGCCGACAGCTATCGCAGAAACATCCGGCTCGCCCGCAACTTTCAGCGCCCTCTGCACGAGCACAGCCAGCACTTCTGCATGGCTACGAGCATCCACATGCACTTCGTGAGCGAGTAAGACGTCACCATGAAGGACTGCGACCGAAGTTGCCGGGGATGAAGTATCCATTGCAAGGATCACCATGTTGGATTCAATTCCAATAGTTGGGCTGCACCCCAGCGGTTACCAACACCAGTAAAGCTCACCTGCCGCATCTCATCATCACTGTCTGATCGCACAATTGTGATGACAAGCCGGTTCTCGGCAAGTTGTTCAACCTTTCCCTGACCCCATTCAACAACTGTGACGCCTGTTTCTAGATCAGTATCAAGATCAAGAT
>CANJCG010000143.1 GCA_947472655.1 Actinomycetota bacterium | reverse complement strand
TTCGTATACACGCCCGGATGGCGCGTAGCGCAATTCAGACCCCAACTCACGAGTCCGATAAGTCGGGCATCAACACCGGTCCCTGCGACGAGCGGACCACCTGAGTCACCCTGACAACTATCGATGATTTGCCGATTTGCGGTGAGACCGATGGCACACAGCATGCTCGTCGAGTTTGCTTCACCTGGTTGGTATCCCAGAAAAGTGACACCATTGAAGAGATAGTTCTGGCCTTGCCCACATGTTCCGGATGGAAGTAGAAGAAGTTCGCCGGTGCGGAAGGTGTCAGGAAACGAATTTCTGAAAGAGCTGATCGAACCCCAACCAGCAACAGTCGCCTTCGTACCCGAAACATCAAGCCCGCCGCTGATCTCGGAGTCTCTTAGGGGCGCGATTGTTTGGATATCTGTTTGTGGGGTAGCCAGAGTGAGAACCGCAATGTCATTCTCGCCGGTGGTAATTGAATATTTGGGATGAACAGTGATGGCTGAAACCGCCACAGTGCGTAGCTCTGTGTCCTTCAGCGACCTCCCAAACGCAACTACCAAACTAGTGGGTAAATCGCGTGTGCCATCTTGTTGATCGACCACGCAGTGAGCCGCAGTCACAACAGTCGTGGAAGTAGTTAAGGAACCCCCGCAGAATTGCGACTGAAAACTCGTCAGAGTGTTCAAGCGCTGGGTATCCAACAAGGCCACAAGGAACCCGAAGGTGCCCGGGGTAGAGGGGGAACCATTCACGATGGCACCAGCGGGCGCAGCTATACCTATGCCGATAGCGAGTGCCAAGAAAAGGGGGAAGAGTCTGCGCACTCCCATACCGTATGTCGACATACGCGTTGGACGCACGTTCGTTCCCGTAGGATTCATCTGTGCCTTCAGAATCTTGGGAAAAATTACGTCAATTAATCATCGAACGCGCCGTAGTACAGGGCAAGGTGATCCTGTCTAGTGGCAAAGAGGCGAACTATTACGTCGACCTGCGCCGAGTTACCCTTGATGGCGAAGCGGCCCCGCTCGTGGGGTCAGTCATGCGCGAACTCACCAAGGATCTTGATTATCAGGCAGTCGGTGGGCTTACCCTCGGTGCGGATCCAGTGGCAGTAGCCATGGTCCACGACGCAGCACATAAGGGCCAGCTGCTCGATGCTTTCGTGGTGCGCAAGGAAGGCAAGGCGCACGGACTTCAACGCCGTATTGAAGGTCCTGATGTGACAGGCAAGCGCGTGCTCGCAGTTGAAGACACGTCAACAACTGGCGGTTCGGTACTCACAGCAGTAGAAGCACTTGATGAAGTGGGTGCGAAGACGATTGCGGTAGCAGTCATCGTTGACCGCGGTGCGGGTCCGAAGGTTATTGAAGCGGGCTACGAATACCGCGCGGCCTATTCGCTCGCCGATCTTGGCCTTGCTTAAACCGATTTTTAAGCCAATTGCGCACGACGGTCGACTAGACGTGCTTGGCATTTCGGTGCCGGATGTACTCGATCACGATCGGGATCACACTGAGCACGACGATGAGTATCAACACCTTTTCAATGTTGTTCTTAATGATGTCAATGTCGCCGAGGAAGTAGCCGGCTAACGTGATGAGTCCAGCCCAAAGGAAGGCTCCGATGGAACTGTAGATGAAATATTGGCGAAAGTTCATTCGGCCGATGCCTGCAACCGCGGTGATGAACGTGCGAACGATAGGTACGAAGCGAGCCAAGATGATCGCTCGGGCACCATACTTTTCAAAGAAGCCATGGGTCTTGTCGACATATTCTTTGCGAAAGAGTTTTGAATCCTCTTTTTTAAACAGAGTCGGGCCGGCTTTGTGACCGATCCAATAGCCCGTGAGGTTTCCGGCGATCGCCACGACGATCAGCAAAAGCGCGGCCACCCAGATGTTCATGCTGATGATGCCGCTGGCAATGCATAGTCCAGTGATGAATAGCAGGGAGTCACCAGGCAGAAAGAATCCCAACAAAATCCCGCACTCAGCAAAAATAATTCCCAGGACTACCCAGAAGGCGACGTCCCCTAGGTTGTTGATGAGCTGCTGAGGGTCCATCCAGCTAGGGCCCAGGGCTTGCACGGACGTTGCGGCTGCCATTACGAGATTCACCTGTTCAGGCTATCGTCGCCCGTGTGGATCCCCATGACATCTCAGTAGGAGTTGGCCCACATCCTTTGCCTTGGCCCAAGGATGATCGGCTTGATTTGGAGCTCCTAGAGGAGGGCGACCGGCGTAACGTGATCGATGAATTTCGTTATTGGCGGCTCGAAGCCATCGTGGAAGAGCTCGATAAGCGCCGTAATGGCTTCCATGTCGCGATCGAAAATCTTGAACATGATTTCAATATCGGGTCGATAGTACGAACTGCGAATGCATTTCTCGCGAAAGAAATTCATATTGTGGGCAAGAAGCGCTGGAATCGACGAGGTGCGATGGTGACAGACCGCTATCAGCACATTCGCCATCATGAGACACCTGCTGAATTCCATGCGTGGGCAATATCTGAGAAATTGCCGATCCTTGGGCTCGATAACGTCGACGGGTCAGTGCCGTTGGAAACGGCAAAGCTGCCGAAAGAATGTATTTTACTTTTCGGTCAAGAAGGATCAGGCCTGTCCCTTGATGCAAGGCGGGCGTGCGACCAGCTCTTCGAAATTAGCCAATATGGATCCACCCGATCGATCAATGTGGGTGCGGCAGCATCGATAGCGATGCATACCTGGATCGCTCAACACCGGTGGTCGCACAAGTAACCGATCCCGCCATCGTCCTTGTATGGAGCAGCCGACCAAGAGGAAACGGACAGATGGCCTGAAGGGGATCCCAATCTTGAAAACGTTTGCAGGCAATGAAAGGATGTGGTCACGACTACCGATCTAGGAGTGAGTTATGCCAATCGCATCCCCAGAGGTTTACGCCGAAATGCTCACGCGAGCTAAGGCCGGAAAATTTGCGTACCCCGCGATCAACTGCACTTCGTCGCAGACCATCGTTGCCGCAATGCGTGGTTTCGCAGAAGCCGAAAGCGATGGCATTATTCAGGTTTCTTGGGGCGGCGCAGAATTCGCATCAGGCCAAGGTGTTAAAGACATGGTGGCGGGCGCATCTGCCCTTGCGGAGTTCGCACACGCCATCGCAAAGAGTTACAACGTAAACTTTGCGCTGCACACAGATCACTGTCCTGTCGACAAGCTCGATGGCTTCATGGAGCCACTCATTGCAATTTCGCAAGAGCGTGTGAGCAAAGGTCTGGTGCCATTGTTCCAGTCGCATATGTGGGATGGCTCAGCCGTTCCATTGAATCAGAACATGGAAATTTCACAACGCCTTCTTGATGCGTGTAAGAAGGCCAACATTATTCTTGAAATCGAAATCGGTGTTGTTGGTGGCGAAGAAGACGGTGTTGAAGCCAGCCATGATGCAAAGCTCTTCTCAACCGAAGAAGACGGATTAGCAATTGCAGCAGCTCTTGGCTTGGGCGAGCGCGGTCGTTACATGGTTGCAGCTACCTTCGGCAACGTTCACGGTGTGTACAAGCCAGGTAACGTTGTACTGACTCCGCACATTCTTGATGACATTCAAAAAGCGGTTGGCGCAAAATACAGCGTTGAGAAGCCATTCGATCTTGTCTTCCATGGCGGCTCAGGTTCATTGATTAGTGAAATCCGTGAAGCGTTGGATTACGGCGTCGTGAAAATGAACATTGATACGGATACTCAATACGCATTCACTCGCCCGATTGCCGATCACATTTTGAAGAACTACGACGGCGTCTTGAAAATTGACGGTGAAGTCGGAAACAAGAAGCAGTATGACCCTCGGGCGTACGGCAAGGCCGCAGAAGCTGGCATGGCAGCACGCGTAACTCGCGGGTGCGAAGACCTTCGTTCAACAGGGACGGCAATTAAATAATGCTTGACAACCTC
>CANJCG010000142.1 GCA_947472655.1 Actinomycetota bacterium | reverse complement strand
CTCACAAAGAAGTAGTGCTCACCATCGACTTCCCCTGGACGAGGCGTGCGCGTTGTTGCCGAAACCGATAGCCAAACATCCGGTGATTGACGCAAGACTTCTTGGACCACGGTGCTTTTACCCACGCCAGATGGTCCAGACACAACGACAAGAGGCGCGTTCATCGGCTGATCGCCGTCACGAGTAGTGCACGTTGGCGCACATTCAGTCCGCCGATGCGTCGAGTGGCAGCAATGCCAAGACTTTCCATCAAATCCTGAGCCCGGATAGGACCAACGCCGGGAAGTGACTCCAGAAACCAACGCACGCGAATATTTGCATAGCCCAAAGTTTTGTCGGTGCTTTTGACAATGGCGATGGGATCTAGCGCTCCCGTTTTTAACCCAAGTCGAAGGTCAGCCCGAAAACGTCGTGATACCAATGCTGCTTCAAGCGCACTGGCTCGTTGCTCTGGGGTACGAATCGGAGCAGCCACCTAGACCTCAAGTGATTGAGCTATGAGCCATGCGGCGGCGGTCAGATCTGGTGCGGCGGTGATTGGTCGGCCGATCACCAGCAGATCCGCTCCTGCTGCAATCGCATCTTGCGGTGTTGCAACGCGCTTTTGATCATTCACAGCGGAACCTGCCGGGCGAACTCCTGGCGTGATCAAGGTTATGTTTGCAGGCACTGCGGCGCGAATCGCGGCAACTTCTAGCGGCGAACAGACAATTGCGCGCGCTCCAGCTTGGACTGCAAGCTTTGCTAGCCGAACGGCTGCATCCATCGTTGGGCCCACCATGCCGATACTGGCAAGAGAGGCTTCATCAATCGACGTCAAAATCGTCACTGCAGTGATACGGGTATCGGGTAACGCCTTCGCTGCAGCTTCAATCATTGCTGCGCCACCGCTTGCATGCACGGTGAGGAAAGCCGGCTGAAGGTCCGCGACTGCAAATGCTGCGCTAGCAACTGTTGCAGGAATATCGTGAAGTTTGAGATCAAGGAAAATCGCAATATCGGCAAAACCAACTTCGGCTGCACCTTGACGTGCGGCTTGAACTGCTGCAGCCCCATCACGGCAATAGACCTCAAGGCCAACCTTCAAGGTAGAAACAACTGGTGCAACTGCACGCGACCAAGCTCGTACAACACCAAGGTCTGGAGCGTCAATTGCTACAGCAATAGGGGCCTTGGTCACTCTTGCTCCTCTGCGATTTCAGGAACGTCTGGACCGCGATGGGCATAACCAATTGCCTCACGCAATGTAGTGAAACCCCGCAGAGCTAAGGCAACTTCTAGTTCATCTTGCACTCGCATTGGTGCGGAAGGATCATGGAAGGTAACGGTGCCAACTGAAACGGCGCTCGCACCGGCCAAAATAAACTGAAGTGCATCTTCGCCGTTGCGGATTCCACCCATTCCCAAGATCGGAAGATTAGGAAGAGCCTGATGAATTTGCCAAACACAGCGCACAGCCATCGGGCGGATAGCTGGACCTGACAAACCGCCAGTGATTCCGGCTAAGGCTGGGCGCATTGTTTCTAAGTCGATAACCATGCCAAGAGTGGTGTTAATAACAGCCACAGCATCGGCGCCGGCTCGCTCTACCGCTTGGGCGATAGTGACAATGTTGGTGACATCAGGTGACAACTTGGCAATGATCGGAACTTTTGTATCCGAGTTGCGCTTCACGGCCTGAATAACTTGCGCAGCTGAATTGGGATCACAAGCGAAGACTTGGCCACGATCTTCAACATTTGGGCAAGAAATATTCACTTCAATCGCGCTAATGCCGTCAACATTTCTCAGCTTGGCCGCTAACTTTCCGTATTCTTCAACGCTGCCACCAGCAATAGAAACCACTGTGCGAGCACCACGCTGGCGTAGCCACGCTAAATCGTGATCAATGAACGCATCGATCCCCGGGCCTTGCAAGCCAATTGAGTTCAACATTCCACTTGGCGTTTCTGCCATACGCGGAGTGGCCCGACCTGAGCGAGCATTCATCATGACACTCTTAGTGACAATTCCACCGATGTGGGTGATGTCAAAAAACTGATCGAGTTCTTTGCCTGCAGCGGCACAACCCGAAGCAGTAAATACCGGCATTGGCGTTTCAAAATCACCGATCGACGTCGACATATCAACCGCGGGAAGATGTACCGCAGAACCGGCCGGCCCACTAGTGATCAAAGCGCGCGACATTAGTGGCCTCCCGTTGGAGCACCAAGGGTGTCGACTGGCACTGTGCCAACGTCACTCCAGCGCACCTGATCACCGCGAAAGACTGGGCCTTCAACGCAGGAACGAACCATCCGAGTCACGCCATCATCGCCAATTACTGGGAGCACACACGTCATGCACACGCCAATGCCACATGCCATGGACTCTTCAACTGAACATTGGGAATACACGCCACGGGCGGCTGCAACGTTAGCTACTGCGGCCAACATTCCCATTGGGCCACAGGCGTAAATAACATCAGCCTTAGTTTTTGTAATGACGTCATCGAGAACGTCAGTTACTCTGCCCTGCACTCCCATAGATCCGTCTTCAGTAGTGACGGTCAGCGTTGAAGCAGCGCGCTTAATCTCTAATGTTCCAAAAAGTTTCTCTTCAGTTGCTGCACCTGCAACAACGTCAACTCGGCAACCTCGTTCGCGTAACTGATCTGCCAACATAAACAACGGAGCAGTTCCGTAGCCACCGCCAACCAAAATGCAGTTCGCCGGATCTTTAGGCAATGTGAATGGTTTACCCAACGGACCAACAATGCTTAAGTTGTCATGCCGACGTCGGTCAGCGAGCCACTGAGTGCCCTTGCCGTGTACGCCAACCACGATGTCGACAGAGCCGCCGTACACACCGCGCGACTGCACTTGATAGATAGCAAAAGCCCGCCGCAGTAATAAACCGGATTCCTCACCGCCAATGCCAATGTTGAGGAAGTGGCCGGGCTTGGTGCGCTCAGCAAGACCAGGAGCAGTTAAGGACAGCACCGTGTACATCCCTGCTCGACGGACATCGAGCACTTGTCCTGTGAGTTGTAAAGGTGCCACGGTTACGCGTCCTTGCCTGAGTCTGACGTGAGTAGAGCAAGGAGGCTATCGCGCTGACCGGCCCGGAGCCTAGCCAGATCTGCCCCATGCTCCTGGAGGGAGCGAACGGTGGACTCTTCATGCCGCATCGAGTCGATACCTTGGACCACTGCTCCAAGGCCCTGAACCGTGGTGATTGACGGGATGCCCTTCATGACCGCCGCTGTTCGGATCTCGTAGCCATCTAGTCGCGCACCCACGCCGTATGGCGTATTGATAATCAATTGAATGTCACCGTTCATGATTGCCTCAACAGTGGTTGGTTCACCCTGCGGTCCGGAGCCTTCAAAAGCTTTGCGGATTACTTCACATTTCACTCCATTACGGCGTAAAACATCAGCTGTTCCCGAAGTTGCCAAGATCTTGAAACCAAGGTCACTTAACCGCCGAAGTGGGAAGATCGCTGCGCGCTTATCTCGATCTGCGAGGGAGACAAAAACCGTTCCTGAGGTTGGAAGCGCACCAGAGGCAGCATCTTGCGCTTTGGCGAATGCCACACCGAAGGTGTCATCAAGGCCCATCACTTCTCCGGTTGATCGCATCTCGGGCCCCAGCACTGTGTCAACGCCTTGGAAGCGACCAAAGGGCAACACGGCTTCCTTAACTGAAACAGCACAACCATCTGGCATTGTTCCGCCATCACCAAGTTCTGGAAGAATTCCAAGGACTCGAAGTTCGGCGATGCTTTGCCCCATCATCACGCGAGCCGCAGCCTTAGCAACATGCACTGCGGTTGCCTTGGAAACAAATGGCACAGTTCGTGAAGCGCGCGGATTAGCTTCCAATACGTAGAGCACATCGGATGCCAAGGCATACTGCACGTTCAATAGACCCAAAACGCCAACACCTTTAGCGATAGCTTCAGTTGACTTACGAATGCG
>CANJCG010000141.1 GCA_947472655.1 Actinomycetota bacterium | reverse complement strand
TGCAAGCGGAACGATCAATTCACAGGATCCGGTAACTTTCACTATTTTGGGATCAGGAATAATCACGCTTACGCAGTCAGTGGGGAATGCGAGTATTAATAGCTTGCCGGCCGCTTTGACTATCTCTGTCACAGCGCTGTCATCGGATGCACCGCCGCCTGACTTATTGCAACAAGTGGGTGCACCTGCTGCCAGCACTTGTGCAGCATTCATCGACACGACCTTGAACTGGGCCGAGGCGCCGTCGGGCGGTTGGGCAACTTCCTGGGCCCAATGGATGAATCAAGGCAAGGGTGGAGCGGTTTGCACGCGGTCCCTCTACTGGCTTCCTTCAGGAAGATGGTCCGTTCGACCGTAGTGAGTCATTTGTTACAAGTTTTTCGCTTCGCAGAAGCAGTCTTGGGACTAATGTTTGGCCATATTCAACCTGCCGAATTGAGCCCAAGGAGTCCTCATGGAACGTCAAGAGTTAGAAACAGTCATCTATGAAAAAGATGGTCCAGTCGCACGAATCATTCTCAACCGGCCGGAAAAAGCCAATTCCCAGAGTTCCGAGATGGTCTGGGATGTTGAAAACTGCCTGAACGATGCTGAGCAGGATTACAACATCAAGGTTGTCATCATGAAGGCCGAAGGCAGGGGCTTCAGTGCAGGACATGATGTCGGCGGACCTGGCGGACCGGCATATTCAGAATTTAAGGAAGCAGCAGAAGCAGGTCACCCATGGGCGGGACAGGCCAAGTTGTTCACATGGCCTGTACTGCACCTTTGGGAGTTCCAGAAGCCAACGATTTCGGCCGTGCAGGGCTACTGCATCGGCGGCGGAACCTACTTTGCGCTGCTCAATGACATCGTCATTGCTTCAGATGACGCTTATTTCCAGATGCCTTTGCCTCAGGGGCTTGGTTTCCCAGGCGGCGAAACATTGATTGAGCCTTGGGTCACGATGAATTTCCATCAGACCTACGAGTACCTCTACTTGTCGCAGACCCTTGATGCGCATGAAGCTAAGCGCCTCGGCATGGTGAATCGAGTAGTGCCTCGCGAGGACCTCGATGCAACTGCAGAGCTCATCGCTTGGCAGATTGCCCAGGCACCATTATCAGTTCTTATGGGCATCAAAGCAGGGGTGAAACGTGCTTGGGAAACCATGGGTATGCGCGTAAATCTGCAAGCAAGCCTGCAAATGATGGAGGTCACCGGACATGCGGGCGATGTCGCAGCATGGCGCAAGGAGAATGCTGAGAAGGGTTACGGTCCCGCTCCTCGCAAGGTCGTGTCACAGCGTGCAGAAGTTGCGCTGGAAGAAGCTCGTAAGCGATACCCAAACGTTAAGGGCTAAAACTCCGTACGAGAACAACCGCGATTGACTGAATCTGGTCGATCGCGGTTGTTCTTTTCACCCTCTGCACCCCTACAGGCATCAATGTTTGAAGTAAGAATTGGGCGCACGCGAAGTGCCTCATGAGCGACACAACCCCGACTCCGGAAACCGCAAAGCTGTCCGCGTAATGGCTTCGATAGGCTTAAGCGTTCGTTGTGGGGGGCGGTAGCTCAGCTGGTTAGAGCCCCGGGCTCATAACCTGGTCGTCGTCGGTTCGAGCCCGACCCGCCCCACAAATACCCCGAGCCCCTCACCCTGCTCTGGCGCGGTCTCGAGTTCCTTGCTACTTTCATGTTGACTTATTGCTGTTGCATCGGCGGAAGGCAGTGAATGACGTCCGAGCAACGTCGGATCACAGTTGGGATCTGTCTCATCGTGGGCATATCGCTGCTCATGGTTGCCGGCCTGACTTTCCTCATCGAACCGATGGCTAATGATTTAAAGTTCAGCGACGCCCTGGTTGAAGACATCCTCGCGGTTCCCAGTGTCGCTGCATTGATCGCAGTTTTCGTTGCCGGACAGCTTGGTATCCGATTTGGCCATCGTCGAGTGATCGCTTCCTGCGCAGCATTATTCAGCCTTGGAGCAGGTGTCCTTGCGATTGCTGGCAGTGCGCTCACTGTTGAAATTGGACTCGCTATTTGCGCAGGTGCAGCAATCACGATGCAGATCGTGGGGGCCGGACTTCTACAGCAATCCACCGGCCAAGGACCAGCACAAACTTCAGCCTTCACAACCTACGGCATGGTTTTCCCGCTCGCATTTTTAGTATTTCCCATTGGTACTGCAAGAGTTCTTGAACTCACAAATTGGCGGGTCGTGCCGGTTTTGTGGATCGGCAGTGGATTGCTAATGCTCGTGATCACCTTCTTTTTTCTCGATGGCCACACGACGGCAACGCGTGTCCAAGATTGGGTCACACCGCTACTTGCAGGAATCGCGCTTGCAGCTGGCTCGCGCACTTGCGGAAGTCGGGCAGGTTGAGGCAGATCCGGTGACAGTAATAAATAGTTTTGTTGTGAGCGGCATCATCGCTTTGCTGTTTGTGGCCATCATGCGAAGAAAAATGACTTTGCATTCTTTCTTCAATCCAATTCACGGAGGAATGCTGCGCGTTCTGCTCTTGTGCGTTGCACTGGTCTCGTTCGTCGGGCTCGTAACATTCGTCAGCATTGCGCTCGAATTCTTTTATGAGATGACGCCGTACGAAGCAGCTCTAGCGATCATTCCAGCTCAGATCGGGGCCGTGTTGGGTGCGAAGGTTCTCGCGAGTCACATGATTCATCGATTCGGAGGGATTCATGCAGCACGCCATCTCATGCTCGCATTAGCAATTTCAATGCTGCCTCTGATCATGGTCAATTCGCAGACCTCCATTGTGATTCTGATTGCGATTGCCGCGATTTTCAGTTTCGCGGGGATGGCAGCGTTGACGGTTCTGAACACTCAAGTTATGCGTCTAGCACCAGTGGATCGCGCGGGCCCCGTTTCGGCATTTCGCACGGCAGCAAGTTCAGTAGGTGCCGCACTTGGGGTGGGCATTCTCGGCGCGATTGTGATTTCGAGCGTGCGTGTTGATGAGGGTGTGAGTGATGTGAGTGGGGGACAAATTGAGCACCTCGCATCGAGTCTGCGGATCGATGGGGTCATTGCTTTCTTGGTTGCCATTTTTGGCTGGATGGCACTTTCTATCGCTGAGCGCAAGGCGACTAAAATTGAGGCAGGACTAGTTACGGCAGGAGACTCATGATTATCGAAGGTTCGCGAATACTCGTCTTGGGGGCCAACGGGGTCTTGGGTTCGTACATCAGTGAACTTCTTCAGAGCAAAGGAGCACAGATTCTTGGCACAGCCCGAAGCAATCAATCCTCAGTCACCCTCAATGCGAACTTTTCGGAACGACTTATTCTTGACCTCAATGATCCTGTCTCAATAGCCGCCGTGGCGAGCTATTTGATCTCGAGTGAATTGCCACTTGATGGAGTAATTAATGCGGCTGGAGTTGTCGGATTTGGCACCGTGGAAGCCACAAGTTCGCAGATGGCGGCGATGCTGATGCAGGTGAACCATTTGGGTCCCGCTGAATTGGTCACACAGTTGCTCCCGGTATTGAAGAAATCTGCAGAAGTGGGAAACACGCCAATAGTTGTCGGGATCACTGGAGTTGTCGCTGAGCGAGCCTTTCCGGGCATGGCGGCCTACGTTGCCAGCAAGACAGCACATGCAGCTTGGCTCTCCGCGTTGGCTCTTGAAATACGTCGGGCAAAGATTCGGGTTCTCGATGCTCATCCAGGTCACACGGAGACAGGTTTGGCAAGTCGATCCGTATTCGGAAGTGCACCGAAATTTCCCCAAGGCCTTACTCCCGAACACGTTGCTCAAGTCATCGTGACCGCCATAGAACGCGATGCAACCTCGCTGACGAGTGCGGATTTTTAGTTTTTGTCTCTTTGGACCCACCCCCTTAACTGCAGTAAGAATTCGATTGATATCTCGCGCACTCCTACTGGCGGCCACACACCACCACCTCTCGTTGGCGAGCACACCACTGAGATTCTGACACGCTTTGGGTTTAGCGCCGCTGCGGTTAAAGATCTCATCACGAGAGGAATCGCTTATC
>CANJCG010000140.1 GCA_947472655.1 Actinomycetota bacterium | reverse complement strand
CAAGAACTTCGTGAAGATTGAACTCGCAGCAGCTGAGTAAATCCGACGCTGAAATCCCCCTGTTGGCCTTCGGGCTGGCAGGGGGATTGTCGTTTTTGTGAGGGGATTTCGCTTATAGGGCAATCTCGCGTACCGTGATCATGTCGTCACCGACGACTGGGAGCTTTTTGCTCACTAGCGAGTCTTGATCATTCGCGGCCATTGCCGCCACATTCGAGACACGCACCTTGGTCTCGAATGAGAGTTGTGTTGTTATGCCTACTTCCCCTGCCTTACCTTCGTCTGCCCCTGCGCAGAACCTGTCTTTCACTGATCTTGGCGTGGCCCCTGAGTTTGCTGCCGCCCTTGCGCGTCAGGGAATCATGGAGCCATTCGCCATTCAGGTCGCAACCTTGCCTGACGCCATCGCTGGCCGCGATGTGCTTGCTCGTGCCCAAACCGGCTCCGGCAAGACTTTGGCTTTCGGTCTTGCAGCCCTGACGAATCTACTTGGCAGAACGGCCCACCGCCGTCAGCCACTGAGCTTGATCTTGGTGCCAACCCGTGAACTTGCTATGCAGGTCAATGACACCCTGCGCCCGATTGCTGACGCTGCAGAACTTCGTCTTCGCTTGATCGCTGGTGGCATGCCGTATGCAAAGCAAATTGATGCGCTTGATCGTGGCGTACACATGCTCGTTGCAACCCCCGGTCGTTTGATGGACCTTGCTGACCGCGGTTCCGTTGACTTGAGCAGTGTTGAAATCACCGTGCTCGATGAAGCCGACCAGATGGCAGACATGGGCTTCATGCCAATTGTTCGCGAGATTCTTGACCTGACTAAGCCAGGCAGCCAGCGTCTTTTGTTCAGCGCAACCTTGGACGGCGACGTCGATACATTGCGCAAGGCATACATGAAGAATCCGGTTACTCATTCACTTGCTCCCGCATCTGCTTCGGTAGAAACGATGGCGCACCACGTGCTTCTGGTGCACCCAATGGACAAAGAAGAAATCACCACTCAGATTGCTGCGCGTGAAGGTCTCACGATCTTGTTCGCCAAGACTCAAATGGGTGTTGATCGTTTAACCGACCACTTGCATTCACAAGGCATTGCAGCTGGTGCGCTTCACGGTGGCAAGACTCAGGCAGTGCGTACTCGCACCCTTGATGCATTCCGAAATGGCACCACTCCAGTTTTAGTAGCAACTGACGTTGCGGCTCGCGGCATTCACGTTGATGGCATCTCACTCGTTGTTCACATTGACGCACCACGCGATCCAAAGGATTACTTGCACCGCGCAGGGCGCACAGCTCGCGCTGGCGAGTCCGGCACGGTTGTCACTCTTGCTGCGCCAAAGCAGCAGCGTGCAGTTTCTGCACTCACCACCCGCGCGGGTGTAGACCCAACAGTGATGCGTGTTCGTCCGTTGGACGCTCACCTCGTTCAGGTAACCGGAGCGCGTCAGCCATCAGGTGAGCCTTGGTTCCCACCTCGCGAAGCACCAGCACGTGGCCGTGGAAATTCACGCTTCGGTGGCGGTGGAGGCGGAGATCGTGGCCGTTCCGGTGGTCGCTCAAGTAGTCCTCGTCGTGATGATCGTGGACCTCGTAGTTATGACGATCGTCCGGCACGTTCGTATGACGATCGTCCGGCTCGTAGTTATGACGATCGTGCGCCTCGCAGCACGGACCGACCGGCACGTTCGTATGACGATCGTCCTCAGCGTTCGAGTGCGCCGCGTAGTTTTGATGATCGTGCGCCTCGTCGTGATGATCGTCCGGCTCGTAGTTTTGATGATCGTGCGCCTCGTCGTGATGATCGTCCGGCACGTTCGTATGACGATCGTCCTCAGCGTTCGAGTGCGCCGCGTAGTTTTGATGATCGTGCGCCTCGTCGTGATGATCGTCCGGCACGTTCGTATGACGATCGTCCTCAGCGTTCGAGTACGCCGCGTAGTTTTGATGATCGTGCGCCTCGCAGCACCGACCGTCCAGCACGCACGTATGACGGCACTCAGCGCACGGCTGCAACTTCAGGACGCCCAAGTGTCTCTCGCAACGCAACCGATCGACCTAAGCGTGCAGACAAGCCACGTCATGGCTCAACCGGTCGCGGCGCAGCTGCAGGCGGTCGTTCGGCTAAGTCGGCAGCAGGCAAGCGCAGTTCTGCTCCGGGTGGAGCAGGAAGCCGTTACTCAAACTAGGCTCAGATCTGCGTGCTTATAGCTCGCTGAAGCTCGGGAGCCTTGATGATCAACTGGGTTGTACCTGATCAAGTATCAGGTCTGGCACTGTGGCCGCTTGCGGTCGTCATCTTGGTTCTCGTTGCGCTGAATATCATCAACAATCGGGTTGCTCCACAAACGCATTATTTGTTGTGGGCCTTTAGTTTCGCGGTCGTTTTTCTTGCTATCGGATTATTGGATGGCTGCAGCTGGACAGACATGGGACTGGGCCGGGGTTATTACGTCCCTGGTCTGATCTGGGGCGCAATCTGTATTGGCGCTATCGCGTTGGTGTATTTCGTAGGATCGCTCATCAGGCACACGAGAGCGGCCTTTCATGACGAGCGGATGGGTGAACTCAGCGCCCGCGGTGTGTTATTTCAGTCGTTGATTGAAGTACCCCTTGGAACCGTGCTCCTAGAAGAGATCGCCTTCCGCTCTGTTCTCTTTGCGATGCTGGCCAGACGTTTTGGTCTCACCTGGGCGATCGTCATCTCCTGCCTGATTTTCGGGCTGTGGCATGTTTTACCTTCAATCGGCACTCATGAACAAAATCCGGCTTTGGGCGCTGTCGTAGGGCAAGGTCGCCGAGGAAATTTCCTGGCTGTGCTCCTCAGCGTGATCACTACAGGGCTCTCGGGGGCTATTTTCATCGGTTTGCGCCTAGTCTCAGGCAGCGTGCTGGCACCGATGGGCTTTCACTGGGGGACGAACGGTTTGGGCTATGCCTTCAGCTGGGTTCTGATCAGAATCCGGGATAAAGGGCAAAAATCAGTGCCTAAATGACAATGGTGGTATTTGCCTTTACGATAGGCACACTGTTGTACGCATGAAAGGATTTAGGCATGGATGCTGCACGTGCGAACTTTGACCCTGAGGTCACCGCACTGTCTGATCGTGACTGCCAGATTCTGGAATTCGAGCGTCAGTGGTGGAAATATGCAGGAGCCAAGGAACAAGCCATTCGTGAACTCTTTGACATGAGTGCAACGCGGTATTACCAAATTCTCAATGGCTTGATTGATCAGCCAGCAGCCATGCAACTTGATCCGATGCTCGTCAAGCGTTTGCGGCGAATGCGCTCTTCACGTCAAAAGGCTCGTTCAGCTCGTCGTTTGGGCGTTGAGCTCGAGTCTCGCTAGTGCGATGAGTGCAACGCGAGCATTGCCAGCAGTGACGGCGGGTTCAGTCGCCGTTGGAGTTTTAGCAGGATTACTAGTTTTCGCACCCAGCTCTCAGGCCGCCAGCCAACCAATTGTTGTCTGGGCTGATCAAATTCGAGCCGATGTTCTCAACGCTCAATTCCCGCAGGGTTTTCGTGACGTAAAACTGAAAATCGTGGTGAAAGAAAGTTTAACTACGATCAAAGAAGAATTAGCAACAGTAAAACCAGCTGATGCCCCTGATGTGATCGCGGCCGAGCATGATTCAACTGGCGAGTTAGTCGACGCAAAACTTGTCCGAAGTATCACTCTGGGTAAGGAGCGAGTGCCGCTGTTTCCAAAAAATGTACTCGACGGATTCCGTTATAACTCAAGGATTTATGGCGTTCCAGTGCAATTTGAAAATCTTGCAATGGTCACGAACGTGAGTCTTGTTTCCAAGCAACCGGCGAACTTTAAACGTGTTGTAACCGTCGCTTCAAAGTTAATGAAAAGCGGTAAAGCTTCAGCAGGAATTGCCGTGGGGCAAGGCAACAGTGGCAATGCCTACAACATGTATCCATTTTTTAGCGGCCTTGGTGGCTATGCCTTTGGTCTTGATGCAAAGGGAAACATCAACACCAGCGATGTGGGTAT
>CANJCG010000139.1 GCA_947472655.1 Actinomycetota bacterium | reverse complement strand
GATGTGCCTTCTTATCATTGGGCGAATGTCATAGATGATCGAGACTTGGCGATCACTCACATCGTGCGGGGCTCAGACTTGCAAGCATCATCCGCACTTCACATACATATCGCGCGGATCATCGGGGCAAACAATGTTGCCAATGCCAGCTACCAACATCACTCACTAATTCTCAGTGGTAGTGGAAAAAAGCTGTCAAAATCCCAGCAATCCAATGCACGACCACCCACGCTCGACCTGGTGTTTCTTTCCGATGTCCACAATGCTGCTGAGCGCCTTGCGAACGAACTGGGAATAAGTATTCCCTAAGCGTGATAGTCGTTATTAAGTGAAGAGCTCCTCACACCCGAAGATGAAAAGATTCTGGGCATTGACTCCTACGAAGACTTAATCGTTTTTGGGTCAACTCCGCGCAGTTTGCGCACGCCACTTCGAACAGGACCACCGAGCAACATCCCCAGAACAAACATGATCACCAAAATGAGCCACAAAGGCATGCTCCAACTCCAGCCAAGAAAGTTGATTGTCGCGCTACCGGTGTTTTGAATGACGATCACTAAAGCAATAACCGCCAATATGCCGCCAGAAACCAAACGGCCATTAAATTTCTTTGTCTCGGTTGCCATCAGTTTCTCCTTTTAGACGAGTAGTCCACAGTGAGCTAAAGCCATGCGTACGAGTCGATCTTGTCCCCCACTCATTTGCGATTGAAAAGCAAGTGAGACGGCTTCATTTGGTGTCACCCAAATAAGATCTAAAGCTGACTGCGATGGTGCGCAATCGCCATTGATGGGGACGATGAATGCCAGCGAGACCGCGTGCTGACGGGGATCATGAAATCCGGTGATCGATGAGTCGGGGAAATACTCCACAACGGTGAATGGCTGAGGTGAGGTCGGGATGCTTGGCAATGCCATGCTGCCGAGGTCTTTTTCCAAGTGACGCAGAAGCGCATCACGGACTCTTTCGCCGTACAGAACGCGACCAGAAACTATTGCACGGCTGATGCTGCCATCAGGTAGGGACCGTAGGAGTAGCCCGACCTCTGTGACCTGGCCTTGAGCGTCAACGCGCACCGGGACAGCATCGACATACACGATCGGTAATCGATCACGAGCAGATCGCAGGTCGGTCTCATCAAGCCAGGCGGATTGAGTATCCAGCATGTCGCTCATGATTTCCCCAATGATTATTGAAGCCCAATCATCCCTTGAATTGTGGCCCCAAGGCGTGATTGGCGGTACGTTGCGGGTATGGGAAATATGCCGAGTAATTCACCTAATACCCGCCCAGATGGTCTGCCTTATGCCGTAGCTAAGTCTGAGGAAGAGTGGCGACAGGAATTAAGCGACCCTGAGTATTACGTACTGCGGCAATCGGGCACGGAAGCGCCATTCGTGGGTGAATACACCGACACCAAGACTGAGGGCGTCTATTCCTGCAAAGCATGTAGCACGGAGCTGTTTCGCAGTACGGAGAAGTTTGATTCGCATTGCGGATGGCCTAGTTTCTTTGAACCCCTGGCTCAGGATCGAGTGATTTATCTTGAAGATCGGGCTATGGGAAGGGTTCGCACCGAGGTGCGATGTGCAGGCTGTGGCAGCCACCTAGGACATGTGTTTGAAGGCGAGGGGTACATGCAATATATGACAAACGGAGAAGTTGTTGAGGGGAAACGGTTTTGCATAAACTCCATCGCCCTGAGGCTAGAACCTACCAGCCAGAATCAACAGTAAAAGGCCCACGCGCCCCCTTTGTTAGGGGAACGCGGGAGCAACTCCGGCTCGACAGAGCTCATAAGACAGCCTTGTCATGATCTGGCTGGTTAGTTCGCAATCGTCCAGGTTGATCCACCCTTATTGATCAACGTGCGAATGCATGCCCATCCACCGCTGCGTTGACCATTGGCTCCGATCGTGGGGTTGGCCCACGGTTCCCAACTACGTTTCCAACCCCCGGTAAGACCAGTGCCGTAAGCAACGGCCTTGTCATCAAGTGCATCGCACGTTCCTGCTGCGGAAAGTGGAAGTCCTTGTGGAATGGTGGTCCACTTTTCTGGATCCGCTGATGCAGCGACGACATTGAAGTGAATCGTGATACCGAGACTACTTTGGCTGGCCACCCAATTCGTTGAGCCTACTGACAACAGCCTGAACGACACCGTCGTGCCAGGTCCAGCCGGGTTATACGAGGTCAGTCCACAGAAGCTTGCAGGATCCGTAGATCCCGGGACCGTGCCTGCGGAAAATCCATGTGTAACCCACGTGACAATACCGGCGGTCGCAGTTGAGACCTGGCAATCTGAAATATTCGTATTTTGAGCGGTGAAAGTGTCTCCCACCTGTCCAGTGACAGTGATTTCGACATTTGGGCCGCCGTAGCAGCGGAAAGTAGTTGAGCCGAGGTTCTGGGCCGAAGCTGCGTTCGCACCAAACATCATGCCCGCAACCACCATCAACACTGACAACGCGATAAGGAACGTTCTGGTGCGAACCGACTTGAGAACCGACATCACAAACTTCCAACCATTGGGGGACTTCACCCAGCAAGGAGTTCTCACTGAGCACGACACGAAATGCACGAGCACACCCCAGCGCTATTGCTCGGGAATCCGAGGATGTTACCTGTCCCGAAACGACCTGACAACCTCAATCAGGTACCAAAAATAGGCCCTTTAAGTACGGGTTTCTTGTGAACGAAATGTTCACGGTAACCATGTTTTTCTACGCCCCACCGCGGTTGGAGGGTTGCCGTCCAGCTAGCCGAAGGGTATGACACACCGACTGACCTGCGTTTCTGTATCAATTCGATTGCCCTGCGACTGGATGAAACCGCGAAGTAACACGTAGCGGTGCGCGTCATCCCGCGCAGCCCCCTCACAAACCATCCAGAACGACGGCCGGCACCGCTCGCGGCGGCGAGTCAAAGGGCAGTCTCGGCCGGCGAGCAATAGCCTGTCTCCATGCGCAGCGTTACAACCCAAGATCATGCCTTTGAGGTGGCTGTTGCGCGTATTCGACTGGTGAAAGCCCGTCCAGAATTCGATCTCGACGAGGCACCTGCCCCCAGCCGTTTAGCCCCTTTCACTCTGGCGATTACTGCAGATTCCTCGGGTGTGGACGATATTGCCAGCGGTCGCTTTGTTTTGCTGCATGACCCAGATGGGGTCGATGAATGGGAAGGTACCTTTCGCGCTGTTGTCTTCGTTCGAGCTGCTCTCGAGGCTGATCTCATTGACGATCCGCTGCTTCACGAAGTGGCCTGGAGTTGGCTCACAGAATCATTAGAGGCGAGCGGATGTCAGTGTCTTCAACTTGGTGGCACCATCACCCGTAATGCTGGACGCTCTTTTGGCACAATGAATGAACGACCTACCGATGGTTACCTTGAGATCCGGGCCTCCTGGACACCGACGAGCAACACTGACGATGTCTCTGAACAGATGGATCGTCATGCTCGCGCTTGGTTGCGCCTGCTTGATCACGCGGCAGGATTGCAGCCAATGCCGGACGATGTTTCAAACGTTTTACATTCACGGACACGAGCACAGCGTTAGTGGATATTGACAAGTCAGCACCTGTCGAACGCGAACCACGCGATGGCGTACCCGAAACCATTACGACTTCGGCGCAATTAAATGAGTACGTGGAACTGCTCAATTCCGGAACTGGACCGATTGCACTCGATGCGGAGCGTGCTTCTGGCTTTCGCTATAGCCAACGGGCATATCTGATTCAAATCCGGCGTGAAGGTGCGGGAATTGCACTCATCGACCCTGTCACGATTGAAGATTTTTCAGCGTTGGCTGAGATCTTGTCGCAGGTACCATGGATTTTGCATGCCGCAACCCAAGACCTTCCGTGCCTCAATGAATTAGGTCTGTATCCCAAGGAACTTTTTGATACTGAGTTAGCCGGTCGTTTACTGGGTCGTGAGCGCGTCAGCTTAGGAGCACTAGTTGAGTCTGAATTAGGTGAGATTCTTCAAAAGGGTCATGGCGCCACTGATTGGTCGCTTCGACCCCTATCGAAAGCTCAATTACGTTATGCAGCG
>CANJCG010000138.1 GCA_947472655.1 Actinomycetota bacterium | reverse complement strand
TGCCCGCAACTCACTAATGGTGACATCTCAAACTCACTCACCGTTCGAGAGCGGGCGACGGGAATCGAACCCGCATATCTAGCTTGGGAAGCTAGCGCTCTACCACTGAGCTACGCCCGCGAAGGTGCTTCATAACCTTACCCGTTCGCCTCGGGCGCCACTTTCAAAGCCAGTTTTGGAATAAAGTCGGCGTATGCCCGACGACTTAGTGATCAATAAGTCCGTGGTGATTCCACAAGCTGAACTCGTTGTGAGGTTTTCCAGATCATCAGGCCCTGGTGGCCAAGGCGTGAACACTGCGGATTCACGAGTGCAATTAAGTTTCGATCTCGCAAACTCTGGCAGCATGTCGGAGTTCTTACGTGAACGGGCACTCGCACGGCTAAGTTCAAAACTTGTTGACGGAGTTATCACGATCACGGCTTCTGAGCAACGTTCTCAACTTCAAAACCGAAAAGCCGCTGAGCAGCGTTTAGGTCAGCTTCTAAGAGAAGCAATTGCCCCGCCTGCGCGAACGCGAAAGGCAACGAGACCAACGAAGGGATCTGTTGAGCGGCGATTGAACACAAAGAAAACTCGCAGTGTTACCAAGCGGCTTCGTCGCTCGGGCTCGAGCAGTCACGAGTGAAAAACTAACGAGCGGCTTGATGAATGTGAACCCCAAGATCTTCAAAATCTCGCTGAGATTGATCGAGATCTGACTTGGCTGATAAGGCTTCGAAGAAAGAAAGTTTTGGACCAATGATTGGTTGTAGTTTCTTCATGCTTGCGTCGGAATTCGCAAATGCAGCGTCATAAGTTTTTGCGACGGTTGCCGCAGCTTGGCGTTGTTTGACCAGCGGTGCGTTTGTTCGAGCAAGTTTGGCGCTCACAGTGCTCTGGCGATATAGCGTGCCGAGCACTTGATCGACTTGATTGATCAAGCCACTCATTTGGGTTCTTTCGGATTGGCTGAGCCGGCTGCCATAGGTTGAATAAAACGATTGAAGTAGCCCTGAAACATTAAGTCGGAATGTGGAGACTTCTGCTGGAATAGAGATTGCTACAGATGTCTGGGTTGGAGCAGCAAGGGCCCCCGCGGCAGTCAGTGTTAACCCAATGACCGTAACAAGAGTTGCAGCAAACCCAATTCTCCGCCCATGTTTCATCTTGTTTGGACGTGAGTTTTTCGCTACCGGTTCCCCGAGGTCTCCCTCACAAACGAGGCAATTCCAGACCACATCAGCTCGCGGCCTTCGGCAAGGTTATGAAAGTGGTAGGAACCAGGAAGGATGGCTGTAACAACTTTTGGCGCATCCGCGTAGAGATCGGCCTCGGCATAAGGGTCAAGCAATGTGTCGAATTCACCGAAGCCGAGATACACGGGAACACGCACACTTTTTGAGGCGGGAACGCACCATCCGGGTTCACCTACGTCATCACCAGCAGGCAGAACCCGAGTCGTTGCAATAGAAATATTTGCTTCGAATAATTCAGCAGGTACGTCGTAGCCAAGGTTTGTCACGGACATTCGTGCCCGATCACTTGGATCATTAATTGCCTTGATCGTTCCGTCTTTATACATCATGGCAAGCTGGATGCTGCTCCACCCAAGGAGAACAACAGCATCAAAATCTTGATGACGATATTGCTCGGTGAGGACCATGCCGGACCCAAACGAATGACCAACCCCGATAAGTTTTTTAGAAGCAACATCAGGGTGGAGCCGAAATGCTTGCACGGCTTCGTGCATGTGATCGGCACAAAAATTTGCAGTGGTGATTTCTGGTTGGTCTGGTAGGTGAGTGCTATCACCGGCGCCGATGTGGTCAGCAGTAACCACTGAAATTCCACGACGAGCAAAATAACGAGCAAAACTAAAAGACTCGGGGGCTGACCCTTTTACGGTGAAGTCAAAATAGTGACGCGAGCATCCGCCGCAAGGTAGACACCACAAAATTGAGGTCGTTTCCACGCCGACGGGCTCGTAGCGGCTCATGACAATCACGAGACCATCGCTGGTCGTGAAGCGCTCTTCACTCACCACAATGTCACTCGCGATCACCGGTAATTCAGTTGTGGCTAAGCCCTGATTCGCAAAGGTCATGGCTTTCCCCTTTCAATGTGAGCGTCACGGTAGTGGGAAAGTCAGTGGGTACGTGGGGCTTGAGAAGGCTAGCCATCTGTGCAAAGGGCTGCCAGGTTGGATAGCCTCAGCCTGTGCTGCTTTCAGATGGAGATTTCAAGGCCGAGCTCGCCTCAGGTCGCGTTGTTGTTGAGCCGTATGACGATTCGATGATGCAACCTTCGAGTATTGATGTGCGCCTAGACCGATGGTTTCGGGTTTTCGAGAACCATAAGTACCCATTTATTGATCCGATGACTGAGCAGCCAGAGCTGACTCGACTTATTGAGCCCGAAGGCGACGAGCCTTTCGTGTTGCATCCAGGTGAATTTGTGCTGGGATCGACCTATGAAGTGGTCACGCTTCCCGATGATCTCGCCGGCCGCTTGGAGGGCAAGTCGTCTCTGGGTCGTTTGGGCCTACTCACGCACTCGACTGCAGGCTTCATTGATCCCGGGTTTTCAGGGCATGTGACCCTCGAACTCGCCAACGTCGCCAATTTGCCGATCCTGCTCTATCCAGGCATGAAGATCGGCCAGCTGTGCCTCTTTCGACTCTCCAGCCCAGCTGAGCATCCATATGGCTCGCAGAAATATGGGTCCCGCTATCAAGGTCAACGTGGGCCAACCCCAAGTCGATCGTTTGCGAACTTCCACCGCACTCAGATGTAGTCCCTGGGTCCCACATCGGGGGACCGTCTCGCTTCACGTTTGGGTCCTCGAGGCATTCAAAATGCTCTTCAGCTACGTTCTCTTTTTACTTAAGGTGTAGTTTTGTGATCCAGATCACATAAATATCTGGATTCTGGTGGGAATGAATGCCAAGGCCCATGAGTTACCTATATATGAGTCGACTCGACTCAAGTCACTTGATGCTCAACTTGCAACCGGTGCCTTAGGCGAGGAAACTTTGATTATTGACCTTCTGGCCATCCCGGCTAGATAACGATGAAGGAGTACGACAGATATGTCCCGTGCAGTAGGTATCGACCTGGGTACAACCAACTCCGTTGTCTCAGTTCTTGAGGGCGGCGAACCCGTTGTCATTGCAAACGCAGAAGGCGCTCGGACCACACCGTCCGTTGTTGCTTTCGCGAAAAACGGCGAAGTATTGGTTGGCGAAGTCGCCAAGCGTCAGGCCGTTACAAACGTAGACCGCACCATTCGTTCGGTGAAGCGTCACATGGGTACCAATTGGACTGTTGATATCGACGGCAAGGCGTATAACCCACAAGAAATCAGTGCGCGCACGTTAATGAAATTGAAGCGCGACGCCGAGGCTTATCTTGGCGAGACTGTGACCGACGCCGTGATTACTGTTCCTGCGTATTTCAGCGATGCTGAACGTCAGGCGACAAAAGAAGCCGGTGAGATTGCAGGCTTGAATGTTTTGCGCATTATCAACGAGCCAACTTCAGCCGCGCTTGCTTACGGTCTGGATAAAGGCGAAGTTGAGCAAACAATTTTGGTATTCGACCTTGGCGGCGGAACGTTCGACGTTTCCCTTCTTGAAATCGGCGATGGCGTTGTTGAAGTAAAGGCAACAAGTGGCGATAACCACCTCGGTGGCGACGATTGGGACAACGCAGTCGTTGACTGGATGGTGACGTCCTTCAAGAACGCTCATGGTGTTGATTTGTCCAAGGACAAGATGGCAATGCAGCGCCTACGCGAAGCAGCTGAGAAAGCCAAGATTGAACTTTCTAGTTCAATGAATTCGACGATCAACTTGCCATACATCACCGCGAGTGCTGATGGTCCATTGCACTTGGAAGAGTCGCTCTCCCGGACTCAATTTGAGCAGATGACCGCTTCACTTTTGGAGCGCACCAAGAACCCAGTGCGGGCAGTTCTCAAAGACGCAGGAATCTCGATCGACAAAATCGATCAGGTTGTGCTCGTCGGCGGTTCAACACGTATGCCAGCAGTGACTGAATTAGTAAAAGTTGAGACTGGCAAGGAGCCACACAAGGG
>CANJCG010000137.1 GCA_947472655.1 Actinomycetota bacterium | reverse complement strand
TCGCCAACCCCTAGGGGGCGAATACGCAATTCGCCGTGACGTTGCCCTGGCTGTGCCCTTTGAAATTGATTACGGCGTCGAAATCGGATTACTGATTGACGTGGCACGTGCTTATGGCGTCGAATCCATTGCTCAGTCAGAGTTGGGCGCTCGTACGCATCGCAATCGGCCCCTGTCAGAACTCCACGAACAAGCTATCCAAGTGTTGCGATCAGCTCTGGCCAGAAAAAGTTCACTCGCTTTGGACGCTTCCGCAACACTTCGGCCTGCTCTTGACAGTATTAAGCAAGACGAGCAAACGAGTGCTTCCGGCGAATAGTTAGGCAGCCATAACATCAGGAAATTCGGGTGGATCAATGGGCGCTGCACCAGTTGCTCAGCAAGCCTTCGGGTTCCACATCTAGCCACGACTGTGATGGAGACGACGACTAACCACAATTCGGTAGTCATCTCGTCGTATTGTTCGACCCGATGAGTACTTATGGTCTTGAAGGCGTTCTCGCGTGGAGTCAGGCTCTCCATGTTGCAGTGACCTCTGGTCGCACTCTTGGAGTCAGCGCCGCTCGATTAGATGAGGCTGCCGGAAATATTCTTGCGCACGATCTCTCGCTCTTAACTGATGACCCGTCCACTGACTCAGCACAATTTGATGGCTTCGCAATTTGCGGCGAAGGGCCCTGGCTCGCGGTTGAAGAATCGCAATTACATCCTGGAGAGTGCCGCCGACTTCATGCCGGTGAACCCATTCCGGGTCACACCGATGCAGTGATTCCTGCTGCGGGAGCTGAAGCTCGCCAAGCCGCCGACGGAACCTTCATCGTTATCGCTTTGGATCCCCTGACCGGAGTTATCGACGAGACGGTGCGGCCGGCATTAGGCGAGGGCATCGTTAAGCAAGCAGCTCGCGCCAAGGTTGGCGCAAGTTTGGTTCCGGCTGGTCGACTCGTGACTCCGGCGGTTCTTGCGCTGGCTGCCGCAACTGGGCACGACACCATTGAAATCTTTCGTCCACCCACCGTTGGCACGCTTGTGCTTGGACACTCCCTGCTCACCCAAGGCCTGCCTAGAGATGGTCGAGTTCGCGACGCTTTAGGCGCAGCTGTTGCTGCGTTTGCTGGAGCGCAGGGTGCTCGCTCAAATCCACCACTGCGTGCACCTGACACCGCAAAACTGCTGTTAGAACATATCGATGACGCAAACGTTGATGTGCTGATTACAACCGGATCAACTTCACCAACTCCAGACAATCATGTGCGTCAAGTAATGAGTGACCTTGGTGCCCGTTGGTTGATTGATGGAGTCGCTAGCGCTCCTGGCACACAAATGTTGCTTGCAAAACTTCCTGACGGACGCATGGTGGTTGGTCTTCCTGGTGATCCGGCTTCCGCACTTGCTGGGCTGATCACGATTGTTGCTCCACTCATTCGCGCCATGCGCGGTGCTCCACAAATCGAACCAGTGAACGCAGTGCTTATCGACCAAGCACCACCGGGTGATTACGAAGATGACACTCGGTTGATTCCAGTGCAGTTACAAAAATCTGGCGCAAACATTGTGGCCAAGATTCTGCCATCAGGAATTGCACATATTGCAGGTTGGGCTAATGCGGATGGCATTGCTGTTGTTGCACCGAATGCCGGTGCTCCCGGTTCGGTTGTGCCCGTTATTTATTTGAATTAGCAGGCGACCGAACGACCACTGAACCAGCCACCGCCCACGGGAAGAACCCGGGCAATACCGGCTGGTGGTGTGCTCACAGACCCAATTCTGTCTATGCCGAGTGCGTGATGGATCCGGGAAGCGCTAAGGGAAGGTAAAGAATGCTGGTCATTGTCTACCTATCTACTAGGTATACTTAGCGAGTGAGTTTCACCGACATCGATTTTGCCCTCAGCCTTGGTGGCTTGATTGCCGGCATCATCGTTGGCCTGACGGGCATGGGTGGTGCAGCTTTGGTCACGCCGATGTTGGTGCTGATATTCGGCATCAACCCCGCGACAGCCGTATCCAGTGACGTCGTGGCATCAGCCATCATGAAGCCGTTTGGCTCCTGGGTTCATATCCGAAATCACACCGTGCACTGGGGCTTAGTGCGCTGGCTTTGCACCGGGTCAATCCCGGGTGTGCTTGTCGGCACCTGGATTTTTAATGCGGCCCTTCAAACATCTGACGCGGCTGACACGATCAAGTTCTGGCTTGGCGTAGTACTTGTTGTTGCGGTTGCCGCAATGATCGCTAAGACCTACATCGCCCGGCGACAGAAGACAAAATATGGAGCCCAAACACAACTCGGTATTGATATGCCGGTCAAACCAATCCCCACCGTGATCCTTGGCGCATGCGTTGGCTTAGTTGTGGGCATGACCAGCGTTGGTTCTGGATCACTGATCGTCACCGTATTACTTCTGCTCTACCCACTACTTCGCCCAAGTGTGCTGGTGGGAACAGACCTCGTTCAAGCCGTTCCAATGTTGGTTGCGGGTGCCATCGCTCATGCTGGTTTCGGTGTGATCGACATCGCTGTCGTGGTCTCACTGCTTATCGGCCAGATTCCCGGAGTGATCATCGGCGCTCGCATGTCAACGAGATACGACGGTCATCTGCTGCGCTATTTGCTCATCGTTATCTTGGCCGCCACCGCTCTGAAGTTGCTGGGGATTGTCAGCAGCTTGGCCGCCGGGATCATCGCTATCGCAGGCGTTGTTTTTGTGGGTGGCCTGATGTTGCGAGAACTTCGTACCAAGGATGAAACCCGCAAAGAGTGAGGCGCTAGAAGGTGAATCACCCCTAGAGGTGAGATAGTCACGTAGTGCATGCAATCACCCAACCCGATGGGCCAGGAAGTTTCCAGACTCTGGTGTGGGGACAAGCTCAAGATCCGCAGGCCGGACCCGGTGAAGTCGTGATTGACATCGCAGCTACCGCAGTGAATCGTGCCGACACTTTGCAACGCCAAGGTTTCTATAGCCCACCTCCCGGATCTACCGACATCATCGGTCTTGAATGCGCCGGAGTCATCAGCGCGATCGGCGCTGGAGTCACTCGCTTTCAACTCGGGGATCGCGTGTGTGCTCTTCTTTCCGGTGGTGGATACGCCGAAAAAGTTGCGGTGCCTGTTGATCAAGTCATGTCAATCCCCGCAAATCTTTCACTGATCGAAGCTGCCTGCTTGCCCGAAGTTGCTTGTACGGTGTGGAGCAACGTCTTCATGGCTGCGAATATCAAACAGGGCGAGTGGTTACTCATCCATGGCGGTGGTTCGGGTATTGGCACGCATGCAATTCAGTTGGCGAAAGCTGCGGGTGTACGCATAGCCGTCACCGCCGGGAGTCAAAAGAAACTTGATGCTTGCCAAGTGCTCGGAGCAGAGTTCCTCATTAATTACAACAAGCAAAATTTTGTTGAAGTGATCAAGCAGAGCATCGGCGGCGTCGATGTCGTGTTAGACATCGTTGGGGCGAAGTACTTAGCGCAGAATATTGATGTGCTCAATCGCAACGGTCGCATTGCCATCATTGGCATGCTTGGCGGAGCCAAAGGCGAAATCAGCCTGCAAGCACTGCTGCAAAAAAATGGAACGATTCATGCTTTGGCCCTGCGCAGCCGCCCAGTCAGTGAAAAAGCTGAGATCTGCCGTGCCGTTGAACGTCATATTTGGCCCTGGATTGAAGCGGGTTTAGTGAAGCCAATTATTGACGTGCAACTCTCTGTTACCCAGGCCGGTGAAGCCCATCGCATGATGGAAGCCAGTGAAGTCACCGGCAAGATCGTGCTGACTATTGATGGTGCGACCAACACGTGAAGCAGCTGAAAACCACCGCAGCGCTCGCTGCTTTAACACTGGTGTTCGCTGGCTCGGCATTTGTTGCTGCCAATGCCAATGCCGCGGACACCCCTGATCCGAACGCAACACCTGCGGCGACTTCAAGTGCCACACCAAGTGCCACAAGTTCTGCTTCGCCGACAACAACTCCAACAGCGAGCCCGGTTCCAACTGCGACTCCATCCGCTACTCCGACCAGCGGCACAAGTGTGGTGTGTCCCGTTACGACAAGCGAAATCACGCAGGCTCAGTCCGAAGTGGCTCACACAGTTGCAGCAAAGAAACTCGCATCAGCAACGGCAGGAAGTAAGAAGCGCTACCCCTT
>CANJCG010000136.1 GCA_947472655.1 Actinomycetota bacterium | reverse complement strand
CGGCTTGACGCTTGGGTTCACCTTCATGATGTTTTGTCTGTCCTCGTGTCGTTATTTATAGCGATAAACGATGCGTCCGCGGGTGAGGTCATACGGTGAAAGCTCTACAACTACACGGTCATCAGGGAGAATACGGATGTAGTGCATCCGCATCTTGCCGCTGATGTGTGCAAGAACTTTGTGACCGTTGTCTAACTCCACGCGAAACATTGCATTCGGCAAAGATTCCATGATCGTGCCCTCAAGCTCGATCGCTCCATCTTTTTTGCCCATGCGGTTGCATCGTCCTTCGTTTTGGTGGGTGCTGTAGCCGGTCTCTCCCAGACACAGGACAACCACAGTGAAGTGGTGACAGGTGGTTGGGGAAGCCAACGACAGCCTGCAAAGTCTAGGGGGCCGGACGGCTAATCGCATAATCGGGTCGAAATATCCCAATAAAACCCATTTCTAAGCAGGAACATCCCAGCCATTTCGATCTGCCCAGCGCCTGCCTGCAGGCTCGAGATATCGCCAGTTTTTTGTCGGCATGAAGGCTGACTTTCCAGCGCCGCCCATCTCTTTCAGAGGTCAAAGGAGGCAGGCAATTGGTTATCCGCGTGGCACTACAGTGAAACGCAGGGTCATCCGCACTGGACTACCCAGAGCTGCGCTACGTGAGCCAACCATGGTTCCAGTCGCCCGGGCATTTGAATACGCTCCCGAACCTTGCAGGTAACTCATGACACCAAGGAAGTTGGTTTTGGTGCCAGCTGGCACGGGGTAAGCAAGTGCCTGACCATCTACATGGAAGGCAAGCTGTGCTCCGTCAGCACGCGTAATGGTGAAGTAGCCATTGAAAGGGCCACTGCCATTCTTATAGCCAACATCGCCTTGTAGCCGAACCGTTGCCGCTTCTTTGCCCCAGGTGGTAACGCCTTTGAGGTCATTCCACCCATAAGTCACATTACCGATCGTTGTGAGGTTGGTTCCCGTACTCGTCAAAGTTGTCTCAAGAACAACCGTTTGGGCTGCAGGTGCCGCATGCGCGGGAGTTGCAACAACTACGGCTAGCACTGTTAAAACAGCTGCAATAAATTTCTTCATGTTGTTTCTTACCTTACTAGAGACGAACTTCATCCAACGCGGTTAAAACCCAAGGTCCGTCTTCAGTGATCGCAACGGTGTGTTCCCAATGCGAGGCCCAGGACCGGTCAGCGGTCACGACAGTCCAGCCATCGATGAGCACCTGAACTTCTGGAGAACCGATGGTCACCATCGGTTCAATCGCCAACACCATGCCAACCTTGAGCACTGGCCCTTGCCCTGGATCGCCGTAGTTTGGGATCGGCGGGGCCATGTGCATCGAGGTTCCGATCCCGTGACCTACATAATCTTCAAGAATTCCGTAATCGCCTTGCGCGCGCACACACTGCTCAACGGCATGACCAATGTCAGAAAGTCGATTCCCTGCGCGTGCTTGGCCAAGGCCAGCCCACAGTGACGCCTCAGTGACTTTGGAAAGCTTCAACACTTCAGCAGACGCAGCACCGACCATCACACTCAGTGCTGCATCTCCGTGCCAACCATTAACGATCGCACCGCAGTCAATCGAGATGATGTCGCCTTCAAGCAGCTCACGATCACTGGGAATTCCGTGCACAACTTCTTCATTAATTGATGAACAAATTGCAGCGGGATATCCGTGATAGCCAAGAAAGGAAGGAGTTGCTCCAGCATTTCGAATTACATCATGCGCTATTGCATCTAATTCTCTCGTCGTAATGCCTACAACGACTGCCTTTTCAACGGCTTCCAAGGCATGTGCAACGACAAGCCCCGCTTTGCGCATCAGCGCAATTTGCTCTGGAGTCTTAAGCTGAATGTTGTCTTTCCTGCCAAAAGCCACGAGTGCTACACACCAAGTACTTTGAGCAGGCGTGCGGTGACTTCTTCAACTGCCCCCATGCCATCCACTTGCGATAGCACGTTACGTTTTGCATAAAGCGCAGTGAGCGGCGCAGTTTGTTCTGCATACACTTCAAGGCGACGACGAATAACGTCTTCGGTGTCGTCAGCGCGACCTTGCTCTTGCGCACGCTTCACCAACCGAGTAACAACTTCATCCACGTCAACAGTGAGTTCTAGTGCTCGATCAAGAGCCGCCCCGCCAGCGTTGAGCATTGAGTCCAGTTCGCCAACTTGCTCAAGGGTGCGTGGGTATCCATCGAGGAGGAATCCCGGCTTGCAATCTGCTTGGTTCAGACGATCGCGAACCATTGAATTGGTGACGCCATCTGGAACGTATTCGCCCGCATCCATGTAGCGCTTGGCTTCGATACCTAGTGCCGTGCCTTGCGCGACATTGGCGCGGAAGATATCGCCTGTTGAAATGTGCGGGATTCCAAGCCGCGAAGCGATCCCGTCAGCTTGGGTGCCTTTGCCTGCGCCCGGAGGCCCCATGATTACTAAACGCATGCCATTACTCCTAGCGAAGGAATCCTTCGTAATTTCGTTGTTGAAGTTGCGCTTCAATCTGTTTCACAGTATCCAGTCCAACGCCGACCATAATCAACAGGCTCGTGCCACCGAAGATGAAGTTACTCGAGACGCCCAAAAAGCCGAATGCAAAGACCGGAAGAACTGCGATCAAACCGAGGTACATAGAACCAGGCGCAGTGAGACGAGTGAGCACGTAGTCCAAATAGTCTGCTGTTGGACGACCAGCACGAATGCCTGGAATAAATCCGCCGTACCGCTTCATGTCATCGGCAACTTCAACTGGGTTGAAGGTAATCGATACGTAGAAATAGCAGAAGAAGACGATGAGTGCGAAGTAGGTCAACAAATACACCGAGCCTGTGCCTGAACCAAAGTTTTGCTGCACCCACATGGCCCAGCCGGCAGTGCTACCAGTGAGCTGAACGAAGAGCGTAGGAATAAAGAGCATCGACGAGGCGAAAATGACTGGAATAACACCAGCCATGTTGACCTTCAGCGGAATGTACGTAGACGTTCCCCCATACATCCGACGGCCAACCATGCGCTTTGCATATTGAACCGGAATGCGTCTCTGTGCTTGCTCAACAAAGACCACTAAAGCCATGACGGCTACTCCGACAGCGATGGTGAAAACGAACGTAAGCGCGCCTTTACTGCCCCATACAGATGCGAACTGCGATGGCACAGTCGCAATAATCGATGTGAAAATCAACAACGACATTCCGTTGCCGATCCCCCGCTCAGTGATGAGTTCACCAAACCACATAATCACTGCAGTGCCAGCGGTCATTGCCAGCACCATTACCAAGATGATCCAGATGCCTTGATTAGGAATAATCTGCTCGTTACAGCCGCTGAACAACGAGCCAGGTGATCGAGCCAACGAAAGAATGGCGGTGGACTGCAAGATCGCAAGAGCGATAGTCAGGTAACGCGTGTATTGCGTAATTTTTGCCTGACCAGCTTGGCCCTCTTTTTTCAGCGTTTCAAGTCGAGGAATCACCACAGTCATCAACTGCAAGATGATGCTTGCGGTGATGTATGGCATGATGCCGAGCGCGAAAATCGAAAGCTGCAGCAAAGCGCCGCCACTAAAGAGGTTAATAAGCGCGTAGATCGAGTTGCCCTGAACCACGTCAATACAGCGTTGTACTGCTGAATAATCCACGCCCGGAGTCGGTACGACCGATCCAAGGCGAAAGATCGCGAGAAGACCTAGGGTGAACAGAATCTTCGTGCGAAGATCCGGTGTACGCAGGGCAGCTCCGAACGCACTGATGTGCACTGTGCCTCCTGCTTAAATCTCGGTGACGGTCCCACCAGCGGCGACGATCTTGTCGCGCGCAACTGAGGAAAACGCATCTACGCTTACCTTGATTGCTACGTCAATATCGCCCTGTCCTAGAACCTTAACTGGCTGGCCCTTGCGAACTGCACCCTTGGCTACCAAGTCGTCGACTGTGACTTCGCCACCGGTTGGGTAAAGCTTGGACAACGCCGCGACGTTGACGACCTGGAACTCGACCTTATTCGGGTTTTTGAAGCCCTTGAGTTTTGGCAGACGCATATGCAATGGCATCTGGCCACCCTCGAACCGGGCCGGAACCTGGTAACGAGCTTTGGTGCCCTTGGTGCCACGGCCAGAGGTCTTGCCCTTGGACGCTTCACCGCGACCCT
>CANJCG010000135.1 GCA_947472655.1 Actinomycetota bacterium | reverse complement strand
GATGGCGACGAAATGACTCGCATCATCTGGCAGTTCATCAAAGATGAACTCATCGTCAAGTACCTCGATATTGATTTGAAGTACTACGACCTTGGTATGGAATATCGTGATGCCACTGACGATCAGGTCACTATCGATTCAGCGGAAGCAATCCTGAAGTACGGGGTTGGCGTAAAATGCGCAACGATTACTCCTGACGAGGCGCGCGTCGAAGAGTTCGGTCTGAAGAAGATGTGGAAGTCGCCAAACGGCACTATTCGTAACATTCTCGGCGGCGTGATCTTCCGTGAGCCAATCATCATCTCTAACATCCCACGTTTGGTGCCAGGCTGGACTAAGCCAATTGTTGTTGGTCGTCACGCATTTGGTGATCAATACAAGGCAACTGACTTCAAGGTTCCAAGTGCCGGCACGTTGACCATGACATTCACCCCAACTGATGGCTCAGAGCCAATGGAATTCAACGTGTTTGATTTCCCTGGTGCTGGCGTTGCGATGGGCATGTACAACTTGGACGAGTCAATTCGCGACTTTGCTCGAGCTTCAATGCGTTATGGCCTTAACCGTGGATACCCGGTTTACTTGTCAACGAAGAACACCATCTTGAAGGCCTACGACGGTCAGTTCAAAGACATCTTCGCGGATGTCTACGAAAAGGAATTCAAGGGTGAATTCGAAGCAGCAGGGATTGAATACGAGCATCGCTTGATCGATGACATGGTTGCGGCTGCGATGAAGTGGGAAGGCGGCTATGTCTGGGCATGCAAGAACTATGACGGCGACGTTCAGTCCGACACGATTGCTCAGGGCTTTGGTTCCCTCGGCTTGATGACTTCAGTCTTGATGTCACCTGATGGTCGTACCGTGGAGGCAGAAGCCGCCCACGGCACAGTGACTCGTCACTTCCGCCAGCATCAGGCAGGCAAGCCAACATCAACAAACCCAATCGCATCCATCTTTGCTTGGACTCGCGGCTTGGAGCATCGCGGCAAACTTGATGGCACCCCTGAGGTCAGCGCATTCGCGCAGACCCTAGAGCGTGTGTGTATCGAAACCGTTGAAGAGGGCAAAATGACTAAGGATCTTTCCTTACTCATCAGCCCCGATCAGCCTTGGCAGACAACTCAGGAATTCCTAGCTTCCATTGACGAAAACCTGCAGAAGGCGATGCGCTAACTTCATGCTCAGTAACACAAAGGTAGGTAGCTGATGTCTGCTGCCCACCCTTCGCTACTTGCATTCGAACACGGACTATCGAAGAAGCGCCTTTGGGCGCTGATGGGCACGCTTGCTGCGATGACGGCGTTTGCTCCTCTTGCAACCGATGTGTACTTACCCGCCTTTCCCAACCTCACTGGCGAGTTCAACGCCACGGAATCTGCGGCTCAGCTCACGCTGACAGCCTCATTTTTGGGCATCATGCTGGGTCAACTCATCTTTGGTCCGCTCTCAGATTCAGTTGGTAGGCAGCGACTCGTTCTCATCACCACAATCACAACTGTGTTCGCAACGTTGGCCTGCGCGATGGCTCCCTCCATGAGCTTCCTGACCGTCGCGCGCTTGATCTTGGGAATTACAGGTGGCGCAGGCATTGTGATTAGCCGAGCAATCGCGGCAGACATTGTGAAAGGCCCAGAAGCCGCGCGTTTCTTTTCCTTGCTCATGAGTATTTCTATGCTTGCCCCGCTCGTTGGTCCGCTCATCGGCGGCGTGCTACTAGATATGACTGATACTTGGCGGTCGGCCTTCTTTTTCCTAGCAATTTTTTGCGCACTCTTGGCCGCAGCAATCGTGATGTTCGTTCCTGAAACCTTGCCAGTTGAGCGACGGCATGCGGGTGGTTACTCGCAGTTGGGTAAAGGCGCGCTTGCCCTCATGCAGGATCGAGTCTTTGTCGGTTACGCCATTACACAGGTCTTCGCTTTTGGTGCATTATTTGCCTACCTAGCAAGTTCATCATTTATTTTCCAAGAACAGTTTGGGCTGACGGCAACTCAGTACAGCCTCATATTTTCCGGACTTGCTGGGTCAATCGTCATAATGGGCTTCGTAAATAGGCGACTAGTTGTCACGCTCGATGTGCGTAAGGTTTTGGTGTGGGCGCTCGCCATATCTGCGGTGGGCGCGGTAGTTCTTATTCCGGTGATGGCTTCAAGTAGTCCATCGATGCTCTTGATGATTCTTATGTTGCTGCTTGTAATTGCGACTCGGTCAATAATCGGGGCAAATTCCATGGCTCTGGGTCTGGCAAGAAGCGCACTGATGGGCACGGCTTCGGCAATTCTTGGCGCTCTGACTTTTGCCGGAGCGCTAGTAGTGGCTCCAATGTTGGCGCTGCTTCCTTATGACACCGGTATGACGATGGCAGTTGTAATGGCCTTTTGCTCCGTACTTGCTTGGGCATCCTCTGCCTTCCTATCGCGAGAGAAGTCCGCGTAGTGTTACGTTCATGAGTGGCACCTGGGTCAACATCTTGGTGGTCCTGTTTTTTATTTTGATCGGTGGTTTCTTTGCCGCGGCTGAACTTGCTTTGGTGTCACTTCGAGATAGCCAGATTTCTCGCCTAGCGACTCAGGGTCGTCGCGGTCGCCGTCTAGCCGCAGTTGCTTCCAATCCCAATAGGTTTCTGGCAGCAGGTCAGGTCGGACTAACGCTGGCTGGCTTCATCTCAGCCGGATTTGGCGCGTCGCAGATCGCTCCGCAAATCACCACACTTTTTGTTGGCTGGGGGATGAGTCAGTCTTTGGCTGATCCGCTCGCATTCCTCGCCGTCACCTTGGTGATTGTGTTCTTCTCTCTTGTGCTTGGTGAACTAGTACCAAAACGAATTGCCCTGCAACGGGTTGAAGGTGTGGCACTGTCCGTTGCCGGTCCAATTGATTTTATTGCCAAACTCTTTCGCCCGTTCATTGTCGGGCTTTCTTATGCAACTGATGCAGTCGTTCGGCTTATGGGTATCGATCCGCATGCAGCGAAGGAACAAATCAGTGGTGAAGAGTTGCGCGACCTCGTCGCTGCGCATGAAGATCTCACTGAACACGAACGTGAATTGATCGATGACGTATTCACTGCTGGCGAGCGAGAACTTCGCGAAGTGATGGTTCCCCGTACTGAAGTGGCGTTTCTCGATGCAAGTTTGGCCGTGTTCAAAGCAGGGAAACTTATCGCTGACAAGCCACATTCGCGTTACCCGGTAATTCGTGAATCGTCCGATGACATCATCGGCTTTGTTCATATCCGAGATATTTTGATGCCCGAAGTGGCGGAGCGTTCCATTCGGGTTGGCGAACTTGTGCGTGAGATTGCCGCATTCCCTGGCACAAATGGTGTGTTGTCAACGTTGTCGCAAATGCGCCGGCGTCATCAGCACATGGCGATTGTGGTTGATGAATATGGAGGAACTGCTGGAATCGTGACGATGGAAGACCTCGTTGAGGAACTGATCGGCGATATCCAAGACGAATATGATGTTGTCGCTGTCAGCGAGACCTCACGACCGCAGGGTATCTTGAGTGTTGATGGCCTGATGAATGTGGATGATTTTGCGCAAGATTGCGGGATCAGGCTTCCTGAGGGCCCATATGAAACGGTCGCTGGCTTCTTCGTCGCTGAATTTGGCTCCCTCCCTGAGCTTGGCGCTGAGGTGACGGCTTGCGAACACACTTTCACGGTGAGTGAACTTGATGGGCGCAGAGTTTCCCGAATTCGGGTAGAACCACTCGTAGTCGATGACCTCATGCAAGATGAAGATTCCTCTTTGCCACAATAAGCATTATGCCTGCTGATCGCTCCTCACGAGTGCTGTCCGGAATCCAACCCACAGCTGATTCTTTCCAACTAGGGAATTATCTTGGAGCCCTGCGCCAGTGGGTCCAGATGCAGCATGACAACGATGCCTATTACGTTGTGGTTGATCAGCATGCGATCACTGTTGATCATGATCCAGCGCTGCTTCGCCAGCGCACGTTGGTCTCATTTGCGCAGTTGCTTGCCATCGGGCTAAATCCGGATATTTGTACGATTTTTGTGCAAAGCCATGTACCTGAGCACAGTCAATTGGCTTGGGTGCTGGAGTGCCAAACTGGTTTTGGTGAAGCGAGCCGGATGACGCAGTTTAAAGACAAGTCACAAAAAAGCGGATCTGATCGCTCAACTG
>CANJCG010000134.1 GCA_947472655.1 Actinomycetota bacterium | reverse complement strand
GAATTTCATCGCTGAGAATTTCGATGCGCGGTAGATCACCAAACATCGGATGCACATTCCAGACTTGGACAGCGCGGTCCCCAACAGTCATGACCCGAGCTGAGCGAACCTGCAATCGGTGAACAGCTAGGACTCCAGCCACAGTGGCCAACAAGCCAATCCGATCCGGAGCAACCAATGTGAGTTCATGGCCATCAGAGACCTCATTCATCACAACCCAAATACCGGGTTGATCGATCGCGACAAGTTGCTCGTCGGTCAGCGTTGGTTGTTCGGGTAACGGCCGACCGGCGATCACCTCATGCGTGCGTTTCACCAGTTCTTTAATTAAATTCTGCCGCCAAGTACTCCACATTGCCGAGCCGGTCGCAATCGCATCCGCCTCAGTCAGTGCTGCCAAAAGGTCGAGAATCGCTGGGTCGGGAATTCTCTCTGCTACGTAAGCAACTGTTGCCGGATCATCAAAGTCACGCCTAGTCGCAGTGTCCGCTAGCAGCAGGTGATGTCGAACTACTAACGTGACAACTCCTATGTCTGCCGCTGAATAACCCATATGGCCCAGCACTTCACCAACTAATGCCGCACCGACCTCGCTGTGGTCTCCCGTCCTGGCCTTACCAAAATCATGGAAAAGCGCAGCAAGCAACAAGAGGTCGGGTCGATCAACTTTTCGGGTGAGCGCGCTTGCCTGAATGACACATTCAACTAAATGCCGATCAACGGTGTACTTATGCAAAGCGTTTCGTTGTGGCGCAGATCGAACCACTTCCCATCCAGGAACCAATTTCGAGATTAAGTCCAGTTGATCTAAGGCTTCCCAAACCGGCAAGGTTGCCGAACCAGCACCCAAGAGAGATAGGAAGCAATCACGCGCCTCTTGATTCCAGGGAGAGGGCAATGGCGCACTTTCCGCAGCCAAGCGGCTAACAGTATGTGGCGCCAACGGAATTCCGGCCTGAGCTGCCGCTGCTGCCGTGCGAAGAAGTAACACCGGATCTTGCTCTGGGCGGGCTTCGATAGCTAACACAGCTTCGCCCGCTTGAATCGCGACTCCTTCAGCAAGTGGAACCCGCTCTGGGCTGCCTTTCTTCACTGCCCTGCCACCAAATTTCGAGGCGCGCAGGGTTAATCGCTCAACGCGGTGCCACGTTGAATCCGAGGAATAGGCAATAGCTCGGGCAGCTAGGTAGACCTGACGCAGCAATTCATCTGCGTCACTGATGCCCATTGCTGCTGCAACGGCATCCTGTTCCTGTAAAAGCAGAAGATCGCTGTCTCGATTGCTTACTTGGTGAAGTGCATCACGAACATTGAGTAGGAACTCGACACTGTTTTGCCATTGAGTGTGAGTGAGGTCGGTTATCCAAGATGCTGCAATGGCTCGAAGAACCGTTGCTTCCCGCAAGCCACCATAGGCTTCTTTGATATCAGGTTCCAGCATTGTTGCTAACTCACCAAATCGATCTTTTCTTTGATCAACAAGAGTTCTGAGTTCAGGCATTCGCTTTGGAGCGGTTGCGCGCCAATCGGCGTAAATTGCCTTGCGGAGTTGATCGCCAATTGTGGCGTCTCCAGCGATGACGCGCATGTCAAGAAGTCCAAGGATGACCTTGATGTCTTCACTTGCTAGCCGTCGCGATTCCGCAACTGTTCGCACACTGTGATCTAAAGATAGGCCGGCATCCCAAATTGGGTACCAGAGTTCTTGAGCAATGACCGCTGCTCTGCGTGGGTCAATGCGATGAAGGAGTACGAGATCAAGGTCGCTTCCAGGAGACAACTGCGAACGGCCATGGCCGCCAACAGCGACTAGACAGATTCCATCGGCAAGCGGATGAGAGGACTCAAACAGTTCCTTGAGCCAAGCATCAGTGACTTCAGTCAATTCTGTGCGTCGTCCAGAACCAAACGGCCCTGGACGACGCACGATGGAATTTCGTGCGCTGATGACTTCAGCATCTGCGCGCATCATTTTCCCTAGTGAATTACAGAGCGTCCGGGCCGCGTTCGCCGGTACGTACGCGCACGACAGACTCGACTGAGGAAACCCAGACCTTGCCGTCGCCGATACGTCCAGTTTGCGCAGCGCCGACGATCGCGTCGACAACTCGGTCTGCATCAACGTCATCTACAACGACTTCGATGCGAACCTTTGGCACGAGATCTACGGTGTATTCAGCACCGCGGTAGACCTCTGTATGGCCGCGCTGCCGGCCGAAGCCGGAAGCTTCAGAGACTGTGAGTCCGTGGATCCCAGCTGCCTCAAGTGCGTTTTTTACGTCTTCAAGCTTGAACGGCTTGATGATTGCGGTGATTAACTTCATGACTAGTTCTCCCCTGCCCGTGCTGCTGAGTGTCCATGTCCCATGCCCGCAAAAACACCACCGCCGCCGCTGTCACCGAATTCGTATGCAGACTCCGCATGTTCTGCAAGGTCGATTCCAGTGATTTCCTGCTCGTCAGTTATCCGGAAACCCATGGTGAATTTGATTGCGTAGCCAATAATAAGCGCTGCGACCAAGGAATATCCAAGAACCGCGAATGCACCCACTGCTTGCTTTCCGAGTTGGTCCATGCCGCCGCCATAGAACAGCCCATTAACTGCTGCAGGGGCTACATCGGTTGCAAGGAGCCCGATCAACAACGTGCCGACGATTCCACCAACGAGGTGCACACCGATAACGTCAAGTGAATCATCGAGCTTGAAGAGGTACTTCAAGCCAACGGCTAGAGCACAAAGTACGCCAGCGACAGCTCCAATGATGATTGCTCCAACTGGGGTAACCGCAGAACACGCAGGAGTAATGGCAACCAGCCCAGCAACGACACCAGACGCCGCACCAAGCGACGTTGCATGTCCATCGCGTAACTTCTCAACGAGTAACCATGCAAGAGCTGCTGCACACGTTGCGATGAAGGTGTTGTAGAAGACGACTGCTGAAGTGTTATTTGCAGCCAGAGCCGAACCTGCGTTAAATCCAAACCAGCCAAACCAGAGCAAAGCTGCGCCGATCATGACAAGTGTGAGGTTGTGTGGCTTCATCGCTTGCCTTGGCCAGCCAACTCGACGACCAAGCACGATCGCGAGGGCAAGAGCGGCTGCACCAGCATTGATGTGCACCGCAGTGCCACCAGCGAAGTCAATGACTCCGAGCTTGAAGATCCAGCCACTTGACGCCCACACCCAGTGAGCAACTGGGAAGTACACGACCGTTGCCCAAATTCCAGCAAAAACCATCCAGGCACCAAAGCGAGCACGATCAGCAATCGCGCCAGCAATCAACCCGACCGTGATGCACGCAAACATTGCTTGGAATGCAACGAAAGCCATCGCCGGATAACTTGCTTCTGGATTATCAGTGATTAAGTTCGCCAGCCCGATGTTCTCTGAGATGTTGCCGATCCAACTGTTGTCCGAGACCCCAGCCGCATCAGTGCCGAAGGCCATTCCGTAGCCAAAGAACGTCCAAAGTACGCCAACAATGAATAAGGCCCCCATCACCATCATGAGCATGTTCAATACTGACTTCTGGCGAACCATGCCGCCGTAAAAGAACGCAAGGCCGGGGATCATGAGCAACACCAAGGCCGTTGAGGTCAGTAGCCAAGCTGTGTTACCTGTATCTAGCGCCGATTCCATTTCCAGCCTCCCTTCGAACCACTCTGTGGCCGGTTTCGTATGTCGACAGGAGACAGATTGTCGGAAAGAGATTTCCCTAAGTGACGCCGTTGATTACCGTGCTGTGACAAAACAGCCCCCTAGGTAACGGCTGTGTTAACGATCCTTGCGGCTTTGACTAAGAATGCGCATTTTTGAGAGTCGAATAGACCATCGTGGCCCACATTTCAGCGATCTTTGAGCGCTGATCATCGTCCATCTGCTCAGGTGACATGGCTGTAGCGCCCAGAATGATGCCTAGCGCAATAACAGCGAGCGTTTCAGCTCCTGCCCTGTCCATTTTCACGCCATCGAATTTCATTACAGCATCGGCAAGCCCCGAGACTAACTCGTGACGCGAGGCTTCGATTCGACTGGCGATCCCTGGGTTCATTCGGGCATGTGCGAGTGCTTCTAAACGGGCCCAGCGCAACACATCTCGCTCAGCGCTGAAAATTTGATCTGCCTGATCTCGAATGGCAATACGCAATTCTTCGAGAT
>CANJCG010000133.1 GCA_947472655.1 Actinomycetota bacterium | reverse complement strand
TAGCGGCTCATCAAAAGTAATCACAGGGATCATTCACGATCCCACACCTGAGGCGAATTAAGTCTGTGCTCGCGCTCCTTCACACCAAGCGCTGGATTAGCTTCACCGTGCTCGTCATCGCTGTGATCATCGCGTTTGGCTTTTTGAGTCGGTGGCAATTAAGCAGAGCCGAGACCAAACGTGAGGAGCGGGTTGCTCTAGAGCAAGCCTCTTTTGAAAGTCCAGCAGCCCTGCCGGTAGCAAAACAGCTAGCGACAGCAGCCGAATGGACTCGTTTCACCACCACAGGCACTTTTGATAATTCATCACAAGTAGTGGTGCGTAAACGGCCACTCAATGGAACCAATGGATATTGGGTGATGACACTTTTTACTGACCGCAACGGGCAAACCGTGTGGGTAAATCGCGGTTGGTTTTCCGCATCAGGCGCCGCAACAACAATGCCTGAAATTGCTGCGGCTCTTCCTGGCGAGCAATCAATTACCGGTGCGTGGCGATGGTACGAAGATGCACAAAAATCGGATTTACAAGGTCTTCCAATAGGAATGATTCCATCGCCAGGAATCGCGGTACTGCCAATTTCCGCTGACTCCCCCGGTTACCTACAACTCACTTCACCTAGTCAACCGGGTTTGACTATGGTTCCGGCACCTGAAATTGATGAAGTACAAAACATCTCGTACGCCGTGCAATGGTTGATTTTTGCACTCGTGGCGATCGTCGGTTGGTTTATATTCTTAAGGCGCGAAGCAGCTGACGATGCTCAACGCTCCATGGTCACTCAGTCGTTGTGAACTGAGTCCGGTACAGATCCGCGTAGAGGCCTTGACTAGCTAGCAACTCATCATGAGTGCCACGTTCAGCTACGGATCCATCTGCTATCACAAGAATCTGGTCAGCATTTCGAATTGTTGAAAGTCGATGCGCGATGACAATCGAGGTTCTACCTACCAAAGCACTATCGAGGGCGCGTTGGACTGCCGCTTCGCTCTCACTATCTAGGTGAGCGGTTGCCTCGTCCAAAATCAGCAAACGAGGACTCTTCAAAAGCACGCGGGCCAGGGCCAAACGCTGCTTCTCTCCGCCAGAAAGGCGATGTCCCCGATCTCCGACCACGGTGTTCAAACCATTTGGCAAAGAACGAACGAGATCAAAGATTTGAGCTGCTTCCAACGCCGCATAGATTTCAGCATCGGTGGCTTTTGGTGCTGCGTAACGAAGGTTGGATCCGATGGTGTCGTGAAATAGATGCGCGTCTTGCGTCACTACGCCAAGTGCTGCGCGCAGATCGCCTTGTGTCACGTCACGAACATCGACATCCCCGAGTCGAATAGAACCACTAGAGACGTCGTATAAACGAGTGACAAGCGCGCTGATCGTACTTTTTCCCGCACCAGACGGACCAACGACTGCGGTGAGGGTTCCCGACGGAACTTCAAATGAAATACCTTTAAGTACTGGTTCATTCTCGAAGTGTTCTTCCTTACGTGCAACTGACTCTAGGGATGCTAGAGAAACTTCGCGAGCAGTTGGATACGTAAAGTTAACGTCAACAAACCTCAACGACAGAGGTCCAGCTGGCAATTGCGATGGACTTTTGCTATCACTCACGGCGGGAGTCAGATCAAGCACTTCAAAGACGCGATCAAAGGAGACCAATGCAGTCATGATGTCAATCCGCACATTTGACAGTGCTGTCAACGGCCCATACAGCTGAGCTAACAAACCAACAAGGGCCAGCAAGGTGCCCAAGGTGATTACCCCGTTGATCACGAGATTGCCACCCAGACCATACGCAACTGCAGTTGCTAAGGCCGCAACCAAGGTCAGTGCAGAAAAGAACCAGCGGTTCGCCATTGCCATCTTGATGCCTATATCGCGCACGCGTAGGGCTTTACTTGAAAAGTTGTCGGCCTCTTCTTCTGGGCGACCAAAGAGTTTGACCAGTAGTGCGCCTGCCACATTGAATCGTTCTGACATCTGATTACTCATATCCGCGTTTAGCTTCATTTGCTCGCGGGTAAGTTCTTGCAGTTTTCGGCCCATCCAGCGAGCAGGCAACAAGAACAGCGGCACAAGAACCAATGAGGCAACAGTGACCTGCCAGGAGAGCCAGAACATCGTGACCAAAACGATAAGCAGCGAGATCATATTGCCGATCACCCCGCTCAGGGTCGATGTGAAAGCCTGCTGAGCACCAATGACGTCACTGTTGAGACGGGAGATGAGGGCGCCCGTTTGAGCCCTAGTAAAGAAAGCCACTGATTGACGTTGCACGTGATCGAAGACTTGCGTGCGCAAGTCAAAGATCAAGCCTTCGCCGATGCGCGACGAGAACCAGCGCCCTAGGAGCCCAAGAATCGCATCAAGAATTGCCAACCCAGCAATGATTAAGGCCGTTTGAGTTACAACGCTCGAGTCGCCAACTGACACGCCTTTATCAATAATGCGACGAAAGAGAAGCGGTTGAGCGACCGTCAAAACGGCAACAACCACCAAGGTTACGAGTAGAGCAATCACGACCCCCTTATACGGCTTCGCATAGCTCAAGATACGTCTGACTAGGCCGGGACGTAGGGACCGTTTTAGCACGGCGCGATCGCTCGACATCGATCGCATTGTCATCCACACGCTGTGATTAGCCACGGGCTGCTCCTTTAAGCAAGTTCAACAAGGTCGGCGTAGTCGGCGCTCCAATGGTCTTCATCACCATCTGGTAGAAGCAGAACTCGCTCTGGATCAAGGGCGAACACAGCACCGGGATCATGTGTTACCAAGACCACCGCGCCTTCGTAGGATCGTAAAGCTGAAAGTACTTCTTCTCGACTTGCCGGGTCAAGGTTGTTAGTAGGTTCGTCGAGTAACAGAACGTTGGCCCCCGAGACAACCAAGCAGGCCAAAGCCAACCGAGTCTTTTCGCCACCAGAGAGCACCGCCGTTGGCTTATCAACATCGTCACCACTGAACAAGAACGAGCCGAGAACAGTGCGCTGCTTAGTGTCATCGAGATCCGGTGAATTGCGCTTCATCATTTCAAGCACGGTAGCTGTTGGATCCAAAGTTTCATGTTCCTGCGCGTAATAGCCAATCACGGCGCCATAGCCAGGCAGCACCTCACCGGAATTGGGTGGGTCAACTTGACCAAGAATACGAAGCAAGGTTGTTTTGCCCGCACCATTGAGGCCCAGAATCACTACGCGAGAACCACGATCGATAGCCAAGTCAACGTCAGTAAAGACTTCAAGCGAACCGTAACTGCGCGAAAGTCCCTTCGCTGTGAGAGGTACTTTTCCACAGGGTTTTGGAGTAGGGAAACGCAATTTTGCAACCTTGTCGGCAACTCTCGTGGCATCCAAACCATCGAGCAGAGCGTCAGCGCGCTTAAACATATTCTGCGCAGCGGTCGCCTTCGATGCTTTTGCACGCATCCGGTTTGCCTGCGTACGCAATTGCTCCGCTTGCTGCTCCGCATTTCGCCGTTCACGCTTGCGACGACGTTCATCGGTTTCACGGGCTGTTTGATAGGCCGTCCAGCCCAGAGCATAAATATCTAGTTCACGACGATTAGCATCAAGGTGCCACACTTTATTTACCGTGTCATGCAGCAAAGCCGTGTCATGGCTAATGACGATGAATCCACCCTCATACGAACCCAGAAACTTGCGAAGCCAACGGATCGAATCAGCGTCAAGGTGGTTCGTTGGTTCGTCGAGCAGCAAGACTTCGGCCCCACTAAACAAAATCCGGGCGAGTTCAACACGCCTGCGCTGTCCACCTGAAAGAGTGCCTAGGGGTTGACCAAGAATACGTTCATCTAAGCCAACTGAAGCGGCGATAGATGCGGCTTGAGACTCAACTGCGTAGCCGCCAAGCGCCTCAAACTCGGCCTCTGCGCGGGTATAGCGGGCAACGACGCGATCGCGCTCGTCTGGGTCTTTCGTATCCATAGCCATCGAGGCTTCCAGCATTCGCTTGAGGACATCTTGCAGGCCCCGAGCGCTCAAAATGCGATCCCTGGCTAATTCATCTGGATCACCCGAAGCTGGGTCCTGAGGCAGATAACCAACTGAGCCAGTGGAGGTGATTTTTCCAAGGGTGGGAAGCGTTTCCCCAGCGAGTGCCTTTGTGAGCGTGGTTTTCCCCGCACCGTTGCGCCCGACCAGGCCGATGC
>CANJCG010000132.1 GCA_947472655.1 Actinomycetota bacterium | reverse complement strand
TGCAAGGCTTTTGGGATACGAACAGAGCCGTCGGCCTGCTGATGATTTTCGAAAATAGCAACGATGATGCGTGGCATCGCGCACAACGTGCCATTCAGCGTTGCTAGTGGCGAAGTCTTATCGCCATCGCGCATGCGAATTTTCAAGCGCCGAGCCTGAAACTCATTGGTGTTTGAGGTGCTGGTGATTTCTCTATAGGCACCTTGAGTTGGAATCCACGCTTCGATATCAAACTTGCGTGAAGCGCTTGATCCCAAGTCGCCAGTTGCAACATCGATCACTCGATAAGGAATTTCAAGAGCCTCAATGAAGTCGCGTTCCCATTGCAGTAGGCGCTGGTGTTCTGCTTCTGCTTGATTAGGAGTGGTGAAGACAAACATCTCAACCTTGTCGAACTGATGCACGCGAATAATGCCGCGAGTGTCTTTGCCGTAAGAGCCTGCCTCGCGCCGGAAGCAGCTACTCCAGCCTGCATAACGTATTGGTAGTTGATTCACGTCGATGATCTCATCGGAATGGTAAGCAGCAAGCGGAACTTCGCTGGTACCAACCAGATACACATCGTCTTCTTCAAGGCGATACACATTCTCGGCAGCTTGTCCCAAGAATCCAGTGCCTTCCATTGCTGATGGCAACACGATTGCTGGTGTGATCATCGGAATAAAACCGTTAGACACTGCTTGTTGCATTGCCAAATTCAGTAACGCGAATTCGAGTTGCGCACCAATACCCTTGAGGTAGAAAAAGCGTGAGCCAGAAACTTTTGCGCCGCGCACAGTGTCGATTGCGTCAAGGTGCTCGCCAATGTCGAGATGGTCTTTTGGCTCGAAGCCTTCTTTGGCGAAGTCGCGTGGCTCGCCAACAACATCAAGCACAGTGAAGTCAGCCTCGCCGCCAACCGGTGATTCGAGGTTAACGAGGTTGCTGATTTGTAGCCAAAGCTTGTCAGCGGTTTGAGCAACTTCATCGGCGTGTGCATCGGCAGCCTTCACCGCATCAGCCAAAACCGTGGCCTGCTCCATGAGGGTGTCGACTTCGGCCTGTGCCTGTGCCTTTGCTGCGTCGTCTGTGGCTTTCTTCAACGCACCCTGCAAAGGACCGATCTGCTTGCCAAGTACTTTTTGCTGATTGCGGAGGTCGTCAAACTCCTGCGCTGAGGAACGCTTAGCGATGTCGGCAGCAATCAAAAGATCGACCACTTCAACGCTCTCGCCACGACGACGCTGGGATTCGCGGATGCGGTCAGGGTCAGTGCGCAAAATATTGGGATCGATCACACTTAAATCTTAGTGCGCGAGGCCCTTAAGTTAAGGACTCACTCCTTGAGCCAAGAATTCTTGAGCCAAGGTGGCATCCCCATCAATTTCAACTGCGCTGAGTTGCTTTCGGCCCCACAGCAATAAGAGCAGGTCCCAAGCAGACCCAGTCAGGGTCACGATTGGGCCAGCAGCTATGGGGTCGGTGGCAATTTCAATACGAGTATTTGAGCCGATCGGAGCCAGAACAAGCTTTTGAGGCACTGGAGTTACGGTTCCGCGTCGTAAGCGCATGGGTAGAAAGACTTCAGAGATTTCCTGGACGCCATCGATAGCCAGTTCGTTCGAAATTTCGTATGACTTGCCTTGAGAATCGTAGGCATCCCAAAGATGCACGGCGATTTCATGAGCCTGACGACGTGTCCAAAACTTCGCAATTCGAGGCTCCGGTCCAAATGACCACGTCGGGCGATCAGGGTCGGTTCCAATTGATGCTTCGATAAGTTGACGAGCGCCTTCATTGAAATAAGCCAAGAGTTCGGTGCGCTCAGTTGGCGCCTTCGGAAATTCACCGGCCTCACCAGTGATGAATACCTGAGTAGCCCAACGTTGAGTTCCACACACGTGTTGCGCGAGTTCGGTCAATGTCCAACCAGGACATGATGAAACTGTGGCATCTAGGTTGCCATGTTCGATGAGCTCGGCAAATTGTTGAGATGCGTCAGCTATGACGGCGCGAAAATCAGTGTCACTCAGCATGCGCACATTGTGACATTACCGGCAAACGCATCATGTTTATTTAGAAATTGTCGAGTTAGAGATATTGACCGGCGCTAGGGCCACCTTGGCCAGGCGGTAGTTCACCTTGCATCGATGCTTGGCGGCGCATCTCTTCGAACTGCGCTTTAGCAGTCATCTGCTGGGCGTAAAGCGCAGCTTGAATACCGTGGAATAAGCCTTCAAGCCAACCTACAAGTTGAGCTTGCGCAATGCGCAATTCAGCTTCACTTGGCGCAGGATCATTGAACGGCGCACTCAGGCGTTGAAGTTCTTCAACAAGTTCAGGCGCCAATGCACCTTGGAGTTCATTGATGGACTGCATATGAATTTCGCGAAGACGCACGCGCGCGGCTTCGTCAAGGGGCGCACTCTTTACTTCATCGAGAAGTTGCTTGACCATCGATCCGATGCGCATCACCTTGGCGGGGGAAGAAACGAGCTCAACAACCTCGTCGCTGTCTTGGCGATCAATAGGTTCTACTTCGCCGATTGGTTGCCCATCAGGACCAACAACCGTCACCTTGCGTGGGGCGTCTTTTGAACCGGGGAGATCTTGTGGTGATGAAGTCATGGCTTTATCGTCGCACTAGTCAGTTGGGCTTGGCTTGGGGGTTGCCGAAGGACTCGCCGATGGCGGGGTCCCACTAGGCGTTGGTGTGGAACTTGGTGGCGCAGTCGAGGTTGGAGCCGAGCTTGGCGTCGGGTTGACCAGACTTTTAGCGATCTGAGCCAATGCCTCAAGGAAGTAGTAGTCACCCCACACATAACTGCCATCCCGAGCAAGGGCGGGAACGTTCAAGCTCTGCTGCAACAAGATGCCAGGGTTTTGTGTGTTGGTGTTCAGCCAACCCGGAGTAGCCAAGGTGCCAAGGGTAAGGCGTGCATAAGTGTTGTAGGTCTTCGCCGCATCTGCACTTGGCTCATTTCGAGCCAGCGTGAGTAAACCACTTACTGCGATCGCTGCAGCCGAAGAATCCCGAGGGGCTTTGTTATTGCTCACATCAAGATCCCAAGCTGGAATACAACCCGGGGGAACGCGGCTCATCCAGTAGTTAGCCGTTGTTTCTGCAGCTTTTAAGAATTCAGTGTTTCCAGTTAATTCGTATGCCCGCGCAAAACCATTAATAGCCCAAGCCTGACCACGTGACCAAGTGCTGGATGTGCTTGCAAGTCCTTGCCCAGCAATGGGACCGATGAGCGCACCAGTCTTGGGGTTAAAGGCCATGCGGTGATACGTAGACCCATTGGGGCGAATGAAGTTCTCCGCCAAAGTCAGCATGTGTTGCTCACCTTCCTTGGCGAGGTAGTCACCCTCAGGTCCAAGCCACTGACCAACTTGAATCATCATTGGCGCGTTCATCGCAGAGTCGATGATGACTCCCCATTTACCGTTGTAAGTCGCGGACTTAATGGCATGTACCGTGTTGCTATATCTGCGGGCTAAAGATTTTGCAGCAGTGATTTCTGCATTGAGATAGGCACGCTTCAGTTTGCTAGTTGGTTCAAGGTTTGCAGCTTGACCCATCGGCACCCCGATCATGAACCCAAGATCATGCGTTCCTTTATCGTTTGCCACGGGGATGAGCGCTGCACTGTATTGATTAGCCCGCTTCAGCCAACGGTCATCGCCCGTGTGTTGATACATCAACCACAGCTCTCCTGGAAAGAATCCAGCAGTCCAAGCCGATGGCCCGGTCTTCACATATTTGGTTTGGTTAGCAAGTGCACCGAAGGGGTAGCGCTTCTTACTTCCTGCCGTTGCTGATGCGAGTTTCTTTGCTGCAACTGTGTGAGCCACTTCGGACTGAGCCTGCGTGACTTCGCTTGTCACAACTGGACACACCACACTTGTGCCGCTGGTCGGAGTAGCGGATGGAGTCGCAGTTGAAACCGGGCTCGCTGTCGGAGTGGTTGTTGGCGAAGCAGAACTTGTTGCGCCTGGTAGGGCACTTGGTGTGGCACTTGAAGTCGCCGCAGGTGTTGCGTTCGGATCAGGTGTGTCCGCGGCATTGGCATTGGCAGCAACAAATGCGGAGCCAGCGAACACCAGTGTTAAAGCAGCGAGCGCTGCGGTGGTTTTCAGCTGCTTCACGTGTTGGTCGCACCATCAATAGTCAGCACGATCTTGCCGGTGACTTCACTG
>CANJCG010000131.1 GCA_947472655.1 Actinomycetota bacterium | reverse complement strand
CGCAGATTTTGTTGCTAGCGAAGAACTCTCTCGTTTTCGTGGGCACTGGTGGCTACCAGAGGTCGATGACACCTTGTTAGTAGAACGGTTTAATGAAAGCAATGTTCCGCAGTGGTGGATAGCAGACGCCGCTCAACCAGCAATCGAGCCTGCATCACGCCGCTATCCAGCAGCTGGATCAAACAATGCACTCGTTGAACTCTGGATCATTCGCGCTGACCATACTCAGTCACAAATTATGTGGGATACCAAGGCTTTTCCCTATCTAGCTTCCGTTGCTCCATCGAAATCGGGAACCATTGTTGAGTTGCTGAATCGCAGCCAAGATCTGGTGAGCATCTGCGTCATTGATGTTGAAAAGAATGAATTGCGCGAAATTCAGCGGCGCACAGATGCTGCCTGGATTGATGTGATGCCAGGGGTTCCGTTTCTTGATGAAGAAGGCCAGCTCCTTGAGATCCTGAATGATGTTGAGACTGATACATACCGTTTAGCCCGAAGTGGCGCGTATATTTCGCCACCTAAGCTGCAAGTTCGTGCTCTGGTCAGCAGTGACGAGGCGAGTGCGATCATCATCGGATCACGTGAAGCAACTACACAAGCCCTGTTTCGAATCAACTACTCCAATGGTTCATGCACAGCCCTTACCGACGAATCCCTTTGGTGCAGTGGTGTAAGCGATGGATCTCATCACATCATCATGCAAGCGAACCCAGATACTCTTGGAACTACATTTACTGCGCATGCAGGCGACCAAACTTTTCCAATAAGTAACTTTGCTGAGTCGCCAAACGTAAGTGTGACTCCGCACTACGCACGTGTTGGAAAAGACAACCTCGAAACCTGTCTCTTGTGGCCGAGCAACCACGTCACTGGCAGCAGGAAATTGCCAATTGTGTTATCTCCCTACGGCGGCCCGCATGGCCAACGGGTGATGCGTAACGCTGCGGCATTCACAAGCGAACAATGGATTGCAGATCAAGGATTCGCGGTGATCGTGACCGATAACCATGGAACTCCAGGACGCGGACCAGCCTGGGAACGATCTATTCACAATGATCTGGCCACGTATCCGGTGCAGGATCAAGTCGCGGCTCTCTTGGCTCTTGGTGAATTGCATTCAGATCTAGATACGAGCCGCGTAGGAATTCGCGGTTGGTCCTTTGGTGGTTATTTAGCCGCACTCGCATTATTGGAACGCCCAGACATATTCAGTGCAGCGGTTGCTGGCGCACCTGTCACGGATTGGGCGTTGTATGACACTGCTTATACCGAGCGTTACCTAGGCATGCCCCAAACTAATCCGGATGCGTATGCCAAAACTTCGCTGCTTAACAAAGCTGAGCAGCTTGAAAAGCCACTGCTTCTGATTCATGGATTAGCTGATGACAATGTTTTTGCGGCACACACCTTGCAATTCTCAAGCGCTCTGCTTGCAGCGGGAAAGCCGCATAGCGTTGTTCCACTCAGTGGAGTAACCCATATGACGCCGCAAGAAATCGTTGCAGAAAATCTTCTGCGACTAGAAATTGATTTCTTTAAAGAACACCTTGGCAGTTAAGCCCAAGGCCTAGTCCTTCGGCTTGCGGCCAGCGCGTGAACGCTCAACCTGAGTCAACAGCACCTTGCGAATACGAACAGTCGCAGGAGTGATCTCAACGCATTCATCTTCACGGCAAAACTCAAGAGCCTGCTCGAGCGAAAGGGCTTTGTGTGGAATCAAAGGTACGAGCACATCGGAGGAAGACTGACGCATGTTGGTCAGTTTCTTTTCCTTCGTTGGGTTCACGTCCATATCATCTTGACGTGAATTTTCACCAACGATCATGCCTTCGTAGACCTCAGTACCTGGTCCGACAAACATCGTGCCGCGCTCTTGCAAGTTTGAGAGAGCAAAACCTGTTGTTGGGCCAACACGGTCAGCAACGAGCGAACCGGTTGGGCGGGTACGCAATTCACCGTGCCATGGTTCGTAACGATCAAAGATGTGGTGGAGCAAGCCGGTGCCGCGAGTTTCCGTGAGGAACTCAGTACGGAAACCAATCAAGCCACGAGCCGGAACGATGTAGTCCATGCGAACCCAGCCACTGCCATGGTTCACCATTTGCTCCATGCGGCCCTTACGAAGTGCCATGAGCTGAGTGACAACACCGAGGTAATCCTCAGGAATGTCGATGGTCAACTTCTCCATCGGTTCGCACTTCTTGCCGTCGATCACACGGGTAACAACCTGTGGCTTACCAACGGTGAGTTCGAAGTCTTCGCGACGCATCATTTCAACGAGGATGGCGAGCTGCAGTTCACCGCGTCCCTGAATTTCCCAAGTATCAGGACGCTCAGTGACGTTCATCCGGATTGAGACGTTGCCAATGAGTTCTTGCTCAAGGCGAGCCTTCACCATGCTGGCTGTGACCTTCTTGCCGCTCTTGCCGGCTAGAGGCGAGGTGTTGATGCCGATCGTCATCGAAATCGATGGCTCATCAACAGTGATGACTGGAAGTGCAATTGGATTCTCAGGATCAGCAAGGGTCTCACCGATCGTGATTTCTGGAATACCAGCAACAGCGATGATGTCGCCTGGACCAGCGCTTTCTGCAACAACACGGGTGAGGTTTTCGGTCATCAACAGTTCAACAACTTTTGCGCGCTCAACGGTGCCGTCTGTTCTCATCCAAGCAATTTGCTGACCCTTGCGGATCGTGCCTTCGTGAACACGGCAGATTGCCAAGCGGCCAAGATAAGGAGATGCGTCCAAGTTGGTGACGTGGGCCTGAAGTGGTGCGCCTTCGGTGTACTGGGGAGCAGGCACTGCGGTGAGAAGCGCCTTGAATAGTGGCTCAAGGTTTTCTTCTTCTGGCATGCCGCCATCTGCAGGGCGCGTCAATGAAGCGCGGCCAGCCTTGGCACTGGTGTAAATGATGGGAAATTCGATCTGCTTTTCAGTTGCGTCCAGATCCAAGAAGAGTTCATAGGCCTCATCAACCACTGCCGCAATGCGGGAGTCGGGACGGTCAACTTTATTAATAACAAGAACAACAGGGAGATTCTTCTCAAGTGCCTTGCGCAGCACAAAACGGGTCTGAGGAAGTGGGCCTTCAGATGCATCGACGAGCAGTACAACACCGTCGACCATTTCCAGACCACGTTCTACTTCGCCACCAAAGTCAGCATGCCCTGGGGTGTCGATGATGTTGAACGTAACGCCGCCCTCAGGGGCACCTGCGCCCGTGTAGTGAACCGAGGTGTTCTTGGCCAAAATGGTGATGCCCTTTTCGCGCTCAAGATCCATCGAGTCCATGACACGCTCATTGACATCTTGGTTCTCGCGGAAAGCACCCGACTGCCACAACATGGCATCCACGAGCGTGGTTTTACCGTGGTCGACGTGGGCGATGATGGCTACGTTACGAAGATCTTCTCTGCTTGGCACCCCGCGACCTTACGGGGTCGGGGACCTGTGCGACGAATCGTCAACCTTGACCAGCGAGCTCTTGGAGGATTCGAAGGCCCTTTGAGCCCAGCCCGTGGAGTCCTTCCAGGTCTTGAGTCTTGACGCCCTTGAGGTCGTGAATCGTGAGGATGTCCGCTTGTTTAACCGCTCATCGAGCTGGTGCAGCAAAACCACGAGAGCGCCAACGGCCCTCTGGATCAGTTTTGGTCGTGAGAGCAACCTCACCAATAGCCCGGGCATATTTCGCCTCGATCAACTTCTTGAGCAGCACTTTTAAGAGCGACGTGTCTTTTTGGAAGATCTGAGGATTCGTTCGTGTCTCAGCGAGCGAACTGAAGTGCAGTGACAAGAGCCGAGATGACGAAAAGCACAATCGCAGGCGCCATATCTTTGATTCCGTCTTTGGCACGAAAGTGCGCACCTGCAGCCCCCAAGAAATACACAACGAAACCAAGAGCGGCGAGTAAGCCCAGCACTGGGATCCAAATTCCGAGAAGCAAGCCAAGTGAGCCGAGAATTTCTGTTGTCCCAAGTAGCCGGATCTGGCGCTCATTCAATCCGATGTGATGCAACATTTCTGCAGCCTTCTCGTTCATCGAAAGTTTTCCGTATGCCGAAAAAGTAGCCGTAAGTCCAAGGAGTGTTGCAAGAATGAGGAGTGCCATGGTCGAGTGATCCTTTGCAAATTTAGAGGGTTAGGAATCCTTCGTTAAGAGCAGGCTATCGAAAGGTG
>CANJCG010000130.1 GCA_947472655.1 Actinomycetota bacterium | reverse complement strand
TGATCCACTTCGCACCTTTAATGCACCATTTATGATCATCGTGATTGCAGTCTTTGCACCGATAATGATTGTTCGCCGACTCGTCGAACACCGCCGCGTGACTCGTAGCACAATGTTTGGTGCACTAGCCGGCTATTTACTTATTCCGATTGTTTACTTTTACACTTTTATTGTCATTGCTGATTGGCGGGGTGAGTCATTTTTTGCATTACAATATCCCTCACCGTCATATATGTATTACAGCCTTACATCGTTGACCACACTTGGTTATGGCGACTTGACTGCGCAATCAAATATTGGGCACTTGCTATCAACAAGCGAAGCACTCATTGGCCAGGTTTACCTCGTGGCATTCGTCGCAATGCTGGTCGGGCTCTTTACTAATCAGTGGCTTGAGTCAAGGTCAAACAGGCAATCCGAAGAAAGTTCCTGAGCCTTCGATGGAAAATTAACTCGCTACACCTGCATGGTCCGTGAATCAAGGGAATTAGGCGCAAACGTGTGCTGCGCGGGATATCGTGTATAAGTGAGTCAAGAGCGTAGGAGACATTGGATGCGACCGGCCCGCATGCATCCAGTTAAAGATTTAAGTCAGCGCCAGCCGTTGAAGCAGGCCTGTGGTCTTGCAGTTATCGAAACAGCCGGGCTTTCAGTGCTCTTTGTTGTCTATTGGTTACTGCACGTCAGTGGTAGCGTGTTGGATGCGTTCATAGCGCCAACAGTTGTGAGTTTCTTGCTCGTGCTTGTCACGTCAGACTTGGCAATCTCTCGGCCACTTCGCGTGATTGCGGCATACGCAGTTGCTGGCAGCGTCGGCTTTGCCCTCGCAGCGCTACCTGGTCCAACATTCGTCATAGCCGTATTGGCGGGTGGAATCACAATGTTCCTCATGCACATGCTCGGGATATTCCATGCGCCAGCAATTACTATCCCGATGCTCGTCGTATTGACTTCAGTTTCAACCGGTATCGCGTTACTAGCGCTACCACTTCTTGTCTTATTGGCAGGCCTCGTTGTCCTGTTGGCTTGGGCAACACATCGAGTTCTAGGGGATGTGAACTACCCACAGGCCTGGTGGTAGATCACGAGGCAGGCTTTCTCGTAACGAAACGCATTGCGATCATCGCAACGGCGGCAATAAATGCAACCGTCCCCGAGACGAGCAAAGGGATGACACCATTGCCAGCTCCTGCAGTCCAAAATAGTCCAGCGAATAAGCCTGCTATCAGAACGCTTCCGTTGTTGAGACTTTGGTAGATGCCTTGTGCTCGACCTCGGTGATCGTCGTGAACGAGTGAAGATATCCACGCCTTACCCACACCATCGGTGAATGCGGGGAAGAGGCCATAAATGGCTATGCAAATAAAGACGGCAGGCCCGCCACTGGCCAGGCCTAATCCGAGGTAACCCACAGCGAAAGCAACCAGGCCAACGGCGTAAATATAAGGACGTGGCCATTTATCTGTCATGACACCTGCAGGGTAGGCGCCTAGTGTGTTCACTGCGTTGAACAAGACATACGCCAGTACCACTTGCGTGGTTGTGAAGCCAAGCTCCATGACTCGAAGTAACAGCAGCACATCAGGAAAGTTCACGAGTGCGATGACAACGAGCACGATGGTGACTCGCCAAAACTGTTTTGGTAAAGGCGAGTGCACGTGAACAGCTTTGATGCCAAGGTCTTGACCTTCTTGGAAGGCATCTTCATCGGCTCGCATCCGTTTTGGTTCGCGCACAAAGAGCACAAGCAGCGCAGACAAGATGGCAGGAACCACTGCCCACCAAAGGGCAGCGCGCAGATTGTCATTGAGCATGCTGAGTGCCAGCAGGCCAATGAGTGGACCGATGACAGCGCCGAGGTTGTCCCCGGCCCGATGGAAGCCAAAGGCTCGGCCCAATGCCTCCTTTGGTACGGATGCCGCAATGAGTGCATCTCGTGGCGCCGAACGAATTCCTTTGCCGAAGCGGTCGATGACGCGACCAGCCAGAACAGCTGGCCAGGCCATTGCCAAGGCGATGACCACTTTGCCTACAGCTGCCAATCCGTAGCCTGCCCCAACAAATGGTTTACGTCCTCGGGTATCTGACCAACGGCCCGCAAAATACTTCGTGACACCGGCAGTTGCCTCTGCACAACCTTCTATGACGCCCAAAATTACCGGTGGAGCAGCCAAGACCCCGGTGAGCAGGAGTGGCAGGAGTGGATAGAGCAGTTCACTTGCGGCGTCTTGAGTGAGCGAGACCAGAGTAAGCAGAACCAGATTGCGAGTCAGCCACGTGGAGGCAGGCTTCTTGCCCTTGCTTCTCAACGAGGACTCCTTTCGCCCACGTATTTATGCACTGATTTACCGGTTCTGCTTGCCGAAGGCCTGAGCATGGTCAAGACTGCCTCAAATACGCAAGTTACGCCGGTACTTTTCCAAGACCGGACAGCGAAAGGGATAAGTATGAAGATCGTTGTACCACTCGAGCTTTATCCAAAAGGCCCAGCTGTTGCGGCTCCTACGCGTCGACCAGGTTCGATTCGCCGTACTTCAACAATCGATAGCGTCTGGCCTGAAGGCGTTGAAGCCAATCGCACTGTTGTGGGTCGTTCGCGCGATCTCTTCACCCCACTCGATGCAAGCAACCCCGTTGTTCTGGCCGAGGATGCCCTGTTCGTGACCGTTGCTCCTGACCGCGGCATTGTTGCCATGGAATCAGTGCCAGCACGCGAAGGAATTAAGGTTCTTGTCGGCGCAACCGGCGGAAGCAATTCGCGTGGTCGCGTTGTTGCTGCAGTTCCAGAAGAAGTCGCAGCAGGAACACCTTTGTATTTATTGCTCGACGATCTTTCAGGCGCAACACTTGTCGGAAGCGTTGCGTTGAGGTTCTGGCAAAGTCCCGAAGAACTCGAAAAACAAAATGAAAAAATGAAGGCGATGGCTGGCACGCGTGTTATGGAAGGCATCTGTGCTGGTTTCGCGCCGGGCTCAACCGCATTGAATCCCGACGGAACAAACCGCTCGATGGGCGACACAAAGCCAGTGCCACCAATCGATAACCCTGATGATCCTTACGCCTGGCATGAACTCACTTCGCAACCAGGAGCATCACATCGCCGGTCACGTCGAATTGATGTGTGGATCGAAGATGGCATCGCACATATAGAAGCTTTTTTCCAAGACTCATACACATCACCCGAAGGTCAACGCCATGCCGTACATGAGTACGAAGTGTCGGCAACCGCAGATCCAGTGACCGGAAATGTCATTTCAATCTCGGCAGATCCGCGAGTGTTGCCACATTACGAATGCCCAATGGCAACGTTGTCAGTTGGTCGCATGGTGGATCAGCCGTTGCGCAACTTTCGCAGTTCAGTGAATGAAAAGCTGCCTGGTATCGACGGCTGCACTCATATGAACGACACACTTCGGTCCTTGGCCGAAGTTCCGATTCTGATTGCACAACTACCACACTGAGCTTCATCTGAAATTGGCTCATGCGTTGGTTGAACGATCAAGATTTCTTTTTACGCGGCCCTCTAATAAGTGATTCTTGTACGACTGATGCGATAAGAATGCCATCTTGATCGTAGAAAAGACCACGCGCTAAACCATGGCCACCACGGGCTACCGGAGTGTCTTGCGCGAAGAGCAACCATTGATCTGTGCGAATTGGGGCGTGAAACCAAACGGCGTGATCGATTGATGCCATCTGTAATTGGTCTCGCATATGAGTATTTGGACTCAACGCTGTTGGCACCATGGTGAGATCGGAAAGATAAGTAAGCGCACAAGCTTGAATGAGGGGGTTTGGGGGCAACTCTTGGAGGATGCGCACCCAAGCCATTCGTTCGTAGCGCCCATCCTTCATTTTTACTGACTCCTCAGGATTAAAAAGTCGAAGGTCAATCCAGCGGCGCCGATTGCGCGCGGCAGGCCGGTCATCATTTTCTTCAATCTCGGGATCCATATGTTGATCTCCCGTTCCATCTTCGGGAGGGGGAGCTATCGGCTGCTCAAATTGATGCTCCGGTCCCCAGTCTTCAACTGAAAATGAAGCGGTCATCATGAAAATAGTTTCACCATTTTGAATTGCGCGCACGATGCGCGAAGAAAACGAACCGCCATCTCGGGGGCGTTCCACGATGTAGGTGATGCGCTCTTCGCTACGGCCAGGCCGCAGGAAATAACCATGCAAGGAATGCACATGACGTTCTGG
>CANJCG010000129.1 GCA_947472655.1 Actinomycetota bacterium | reverse complement strand
GCTCGTGCAGCAAACCGCGAACTGGATCAGGCAGCAAGCAAGGGTGTCATTCACGCCAACCAGGCAGCAAACCGCAAGTCAGCGATTGCAAGTCGCGCTGCAGCTCTCTAACCAACTTCAATGAGGGCAACCTCATTAGTCAAAACCCTCCCATCTGCCCCAAGCAGATTCGAGGGTTTTTTCATTCCATCAAGGTAAGGGCACCCATTCGATGAATCGACTACTGCTTGGTCGGGAGCATCAACACGAAGAACTTCGTGAATGCATCACGATGTCGCTCTACATCAACTTGTCCTTATTGGCCGTGCTCTTGGTGATTCCAGTCAATCAAGGACAGACCAGAATTCAAATGATCGTCTTCATCATCATGACCGCCTTGGCTTTGCTCGTAGCCCACCAAATTGCCTTCCGCCTCTCCAGTCGATTCATGAATGAAGGGGTTGTGCACCGTGAGGTGCCACGTCTGCTCCTAGCTCAAGCTTTGGGTGCCGCAACCGCCGCAGGGCTCGCAGTTATTCCGATCCTGCTCTTTGGCCGGGAAGGCATCTGGCTTTCTGAATCGCTACTGCTGGCTTTTGTCTGCGCTATTGGGTTCATCGCTTCGCGCTCAGGCGGAGCAACCCGGCTGCGTGCTGCCGGCTATGTCGGATTCTTAATTGTTGTGGTTACGTCATTGATAGTTTTCAAACATTACGCAGGCGCTTGATGGCCCAAAGATTTCCCGTCACCGTTCAAGGAATGCTCTCGCGGGTATTAGCGAAAGAGCGAGCACTCATTACAGAGCAGAAACGTATTACAACGCATTCTTAGACGAAGTCAGCAGTACGAGGCGTTCAAGGGCAAACAACTTTTGCTCTGTGTCCAGGGCGGTTCCTTCGCCTACTCCGCCTTTGGCTGCGCCATCAGCATCGGCAAGAGCCACAGCCGCGGCTGCTAACCGACGTTGATCCCCGCTCCAAGCCGACCACTGGTGGCGTAGAGCACGAACTTTCCACGGTGGAACTCCAGCCTCTCGCGCCACGTCAGCTTCCGACGTTCCAGGTCCTGCAGCAGCAACTCGAATAATTGAGCGCAATCCTGCGGCCATAGCCATCACCATCGGCACTGACACATCTCCCGATTCACGCATAGCCCAACGCAGCGACCGCAATGCATCTGCCGGGCGTCGATCCCACACTGCATCTGAAACGGCGAATCCGGTTACTCCCGTGACTCCAGCAAAGTAATTATGGACATCATCAAGACTGATGGGATTGCCCTCAACATCAGCTACTAACTGTGAAATGGCACCAGTGAGCAAACGCAAATCTGTTCCTACTGAATCAATCAGCGCCGTTAATCCCTCATCGGTCATGGCTCGCTTATACGAAGAAAGATCCTTGGACAGATAAGCGCGCAGCTCCTTGCCCTTGAGTTGTGCGCACAGTATTTGCTCAGCGCCAGCTTTCTTTAAGGCATCGAGCAGGTTCTTTCCTTTTACTCCGCCAGGATGGGTCAGCACTAACCACGCATGGTCTGCTGGATCTTGCGCAAACACCCGCAGAATTGCATCAACTTCGTCAGTTGCTTGATCGATTCCGGTAACCACTACGGCGGTTGTGTCACCGAAGAGATTCGGGGAGGAGGCTTCGCGAAGCATTGCCGCAGCGTCATCACCGTTGGCGGCAAGAGTTGTTATTTGAAGTTCGCCTTCAGATGCACCCAATTGCATCAAGGTGGTGCGCACTACGCGATCGATGAGCAGCGGCTCATTGCCCATCGCGATGGTGATTCGCGCGGTGGCTGCTGCTGTCTTGGTCATGATGGAACCAGCATGCCATGAGTCACCCGCGCTGAGCGACAAACCCGATCGAGCCGTCCGGCTGCCGGAAAACAGCGAGGCCACCCTGTTGATCAGTTCGAGCAACTCTGGCCCCAGACTCCTGCCAGTTCGCGATGGTGCTTGCTGCCGGGTGGCCGTAATCGTTGTCCGCACTCACGCTGATCAAGGTCAGGCTCGCCCCGGTCCAGCGGGCAAACGCTGGGTCTTGGTATCGACTTCCGTGGTGGGGAACTTTTGCTACGTCTGCTTGGGGCGAAGGATTTTCTGCCATCACGGCGGCTTGGGCTGGTGGCTCAATATCCCCCGGCAATACGAAACGCAGCCCTGCAACATCAGCGATCAGGACAATGCTCGCATTATTTGGGCCACCAGAAATGAGATGACTTGGCCATAAGACCCGCCAGCGAACCTCACCTGTCACGTGCACATCGCCGGCGTGCAATACCTGAAACTGAAGACCATGCGAGGCCAAGATTTCGCGCGCTGCGCTCGCCTCGTTCGCCGGCTCATTCAGCGGGGTCGTAAACGCAGCCTTGACTTCACGATCGTTGATCGCACCGCGCAATCCGCCAACGTGGTCGGCGTGAAAATGCGTGATGACCACTGCATCTAGCACGCTAATCCCTAAATCATTAAGACAAGAATCGATGACACGACCATCAAGGCCTGCGTCTATCAACATCGCTGATGTGGGTCCGGTGCGAAGCACCATGCCATCCCCTTGTCCAACATCGCAAGCAACTAACGCCCACTGATGAGGCAGCCAATGCCGACTAGCTTTCGTAAAAACAACGCAACACACAACAGCAAGACACAGTCCCAAGACTGACCATTGCAGCGCGGATGGGATTCCCGCTGGGTAGTGCTTACGCATCCAACGGTTAGCTGCGATAACGGTCAGCAGCAGAAGTAACACAAGAATCGCACCGCCCCAACTCGATGGCCAAGGCACCGTTGCAAACGGTAATTGCGAACAGGTAAATGCAACTTTCGCAATCCAAGATGCGCACCAGGATGCAATAAGTGCGATGAAGACAGCCAAGGGATAGCAAGTGACACTCAGCAGCGCTGTGAGTAATCCCAAAATGGTTACGAGCGGCACCATCGGCATCGCCAAGATGTTGGCCGGCACACCAGCCATGCCAACAGAACTTCCCATCGCAATCAAAATAGGTAGCGTGGCAAGTTGTGCCGTAAGAGTGATGGCAAGACCATCAGCCACCACGGAAGGCATACGTGGAAATTTCTGCTGAATCCACGTCAACATGCCCGGCGACCAAAGAATCAAACCAATTGTTGCCGCAACAGAGAGGGCGAAACCCCAAGAGACTGCAAGTTCGGGTGCAACCACGATGAGTGCCGCGACGCTTATTGCCAGCACACCAGTGCCGCGACGCTGCCCGCCACCGAGCATTCCTACGAGCACCACTGAACCCATGACCGCGGCTCTGAGAACACTTGGTTGTGGTCGCACCAAAATGACAAAGTAGATCACCGCAGTCAGTGCGATGAAAATTTGCAATGGTAAGCGAACGCGCAATAGCCGAGTACCACCTAGAACGAGCACAATGAGAATGGCAAGATTTCCGCCAGAAACTGCAGTGAGATGCGAAAGTCCGGCTGTGCGCATTGCATCTTTAAGCTCTTGGGGCTGCTGCGATTGATCACCGATAGCTAAGCCGGCAACAAGAGATGCCGAATCAGCTGGTCTGCCACTGAGTGCCAAGCGCAAGCCAGCACGTAAAGAATTCGCTGAGCGATCAATAATGCCAGGCTGTTCAAGGACTTCAGGTTTCACACTTACGCGGACCTGAGCAGCCGTTTCAGGTAGTCGACCAGCGCTGAGTTTTCCTCGCAGTCGCACGAGGCTGCCAATTGCTGGCGGCTCATGACTACTTACGACTGTGACTGGGAGCTCGATCTGCCACTGCTGATCTCGAAAGGTGAAAGTACTGGTATCCAATCTCCATTCCAAAGTTGGAGCCTGCTGCCATAGCCGCGATGTAGTGGACTGTTGTTCTTTACCTTCGCTCTGCACGATTCCAACAACCGTCACAGTGCTGTGTTGAAGCGTCCATGAATGAATGGGTTCGGCAGTGAGCGCCCCCATATGTAGGGCTGCCGAAAGAATCCCAAGACACCCTCCTGCAAAAGCCGAGAGAATCCAGGACTGACGCGCACGTGGGGCACGCCAGAGCAAGATGGCTGCGCCAAACATGCTGATGAGTAGGCTCGAAATAATTATGCGCAACAGGAGTTCGCTGGTAAGAACACTAGAATCTGCAACAAGTTCTACTAGGAGCGCCCCGAACCACACCGCTGCCGCTGGCGCAAGAATGCTCGATACATTCACAGCTGAATCAGTGGACGCAGTCGAGCAAGTGTGGCTGGACCTATTCCAGAAACTTCATCAAGTTCGTCGAT
>CANJCG010000128.1 GCA_947472655.1 Actinomycetota bacterium | reverse complement strand
GTAGCTTTCATTGATCCTCAAGGAAATGTGCGCAACGAGGTTTACCAACGAAAGGCGCGCTAGTTCTCGGTAGTGCCCTGCGCAAAAGGGAATGTGAGATGAACGGCGAGCCCACCTAGTTCGCTCTTTTTCAATTCAATTGTTCCGTTCTCAGAATTAACTATGCCCCGCACAATGCTCATACCCAAGCCGGATCCGCCAGATTCACGCGAGCGAGACTGATCAAATCGTTGGAAGAATTGAATCCCTTTTGTGTAAGCGGCATCTGGCAGTCCAGGGCCAGAATCTTCGATGACCAGCTCGACCTCATTGCGATTTCGTTTCAAGGTGACGCGAACTGCGTCTTGGCTACGTGTGTGCCGGCGAATATTCGAAAACACGTTTGCGAGTAGCTGTGTCATGAGTTCAGGGGAGCACAGAACGTTCATGTTCGGTGTGAGTTCTTTGGTCAAGACACGATCCGGCTCGAGTTGCTCTAGAACGGATATCCCATGCTCGACTGCGGAAGATAGGTCGAAAACCTCGCGCACACGCTCTGCGTTTTCAGAGAGTTCAGCGATCAGCAAGAGATCATGAATGAGTGATTCCATTCGGTCAATCTCGGTAGACATTCGCGAATAGAAACGTTCCAATTGTGCGGGATCGGAAGCACGATTACTTGAAAGCAACTCAACATAACCCTTGATTACCGTGAGCGGTGTGCGAAGTTCATGGGATGCGTCACCGAGAAACTCCTGCATATTCTTTTGACGTTCTTCAAGCGACGTCACCAGATTGCCAAGTTGTCTATCTTGGCGGAAGAAAATCCAGGTGAAGAGTGAACCCAGAAGCATCATCACCGCGGTAAACAGTGACAGAAGTTTGAGTTGTTCGGTTCTGCTGTTGTTAAGCGGCTCTAGTGAAGTAGCAACGAGTAGATAGTCACTGTCTCCCAGTGCCACTGAAGTCATTCGCACAGGATCAGGTGCGTCAAGACTTATTGGATTATCGAGTGCGTCTTGAATTTGCGCAGAAGTCGGCGCTGTTTGAAGCCCACCAGGTGCAAGCGTGAGCTCGATGATTCCACCATCGGGATCGACATAGGCGATTGAGATGGGGAACGGGCTTTCTTCGGCTAAGAACTGGCTCAGCATGAGTGGATCATCCGACGTAGTGCTGAGTTGCTGAGAGTAATCGGTGAGAACTGAATCGATGCGATCTAACTCAACTGACTCAGATCGGTAGATAGCGAAGCCGCCCACCGCGATTGCTACAACAGCAATAATGAGCGTGACGGCAATCGTCAGGCGTGTTTGTAGTTTCACTACTTTGCCAGCAGTTGGAAACCAGCTCCGCGCACTGTGTGAATGCCCTCGAAGTCGTCTTGATGCAATTTTTTGCGGAGATAAGAGATGTAAGTGTCAACCACTGAGGTATTGCTCTCAAAGTCGATATCCCAGACTGCCCGCAAAAGTGCCTCCTTGGACACAACGAATCCCGACCGCATCATGAGCTCTTCTAGCAGCCGGAATTCAGTTTGGGTGAGCTCGACGGGCTCGTCCTTAAACTTTACGAGATGTCGATTTTGGTCGAGGGTAATCGGCCCGCATTGCATAACTGCATTGACACTTTGAGACGGCATAGTGCGACGAAGCACAGCTGCGATACGCAAGACGAGCTCTTCCAGACCAAAGGGCTTCGTGACGTAGTCGTCAGCACCGAGCTTGAGCCCAGTGGTTATGTCGCTGCGGTCGCCTCGAGCGCTCAGCAAGATAGCTGCGGTGTTGTGACCATCGCGTCGATGCTTCTCTAGCAACTCAAAGCCGTCCATCTTGGGCATATTGATATCTATCAACAACAAGTCGACACTTTGGCGATGCAAGATATTGAGGGCTTCAATGCCGTCAGGGGCGGTCAAGGTGATGTAGCCAGACATACCCAAGGCATCACTAAGGAGATCGCGTACTCCTGGCTCATCGTCAACGATGAGGATGGTTGGGCTACTCACGGTTACCTCCATGACGAATCTAGCGCGTGTCCTAGGGGCTGAACCTACCTACCTTCCGACCGACCTACCAGCGCCGGACAAATTTTTGGGAGCCGGGGATTTTCACAGGATTTTCACAGGATTGAGGCTGAGAATAGTTTCAACGGCAAAAAGACACAGGAGCCCCAGACCATGAAGCGGACCTCAATCTTCGCAAGCGCAGCGGTTGCTGTGGCGTTGATTGGAGCGAGCCAAACGGGAGCGATGGCAGCGGATCGATCACCTAGCCCTTCGTCAGCGGCTCAAGCAACGGGGCAACGCAGCCCAGCTCCGAGCGACAACTCGAAGTCGAATCCCACTAGAGATTCAAAGCCGGGTGCCAATCAACCAAGTCCAGATCGTTCGCGTGCTGCAGCTTTAATCGCTTGGGAAATTGCCGGGCGGGCAGAGAAAGCAGCGCGATCGCGGGTCAATGAAGTCTTTAAAGCGGCTATTCACGGTGCCCAGGTGGAGTTCGACAAAGCTATGGGTGCAGCAAAGACAGCCGCCGAGAAAGCGGCTGCGAATGCTGGTCGCCGAGCAGCGGTAGGTGCAGCCATTGCTGCTCGAGAAACTGCCTTGTCAGCCATTGTTCCAGCAGGGCCAAGGCCATGAATGATGAGCGGTCCACCAAAAATTTCACTTCGAGTCTTCTTCAGCTTGCAGTGATTCCTCCGCGGGGGCTTAACGCCTGAAGCCCCCACAAGATGATGATCGAGCCCCTGACTTACCTGTAGTCAGGGGCTCGATCATTTTCCGCGCTAGTTATTCGTGCGAGTTAGATGGCATCCGTTCCACGTTCACCGGTTCTCACGCGAACGACAGTTTCAAGATTGATCATCCACACTTTGCCATCGCCGATCTTCTCGGTGCGTGCAGCATTCACGATCGCGCCCAAGGTCTGTTCAGCTTCTTGGTCATCAACAATGACTTCAATGCGGATTTTTGGCACCAGATCAATGCGATATTCAGCGCCACGGTAGACCTCAACATGCCCACGTTGCCTGCCGTGACCGCTGGCTTCCGAAACAGTCATGCCATTGATGCCGATCGCGTTAAGAGCTTCCTTTACATTCTCTAGGCGATGTGGCTTGATGATCGCGGTGATGAGTTTCATTGATCTTCCTCTCGACTTCGTGCGATCAGATCACGCAAAGGATGATGCCCGCCACCGAGACTTCCACCACCAGCTACACCAGCAAAGTCATACGCACTTTCGGCATGAATTGTGGTGTCAAGTCCAGCGATTTCGTCGTCGGGATCAGCACGGAAGCCCATAGTTTTCATGATGAGTTTGGCAATAATCCAAGTCACAACGAAAGCGTAGAAAGCGGTTGCAAGAGATGCAATTATTTGTTTACCGAGCAAGCTTGCACCGCCGCCAAAGAATAAGCCATTAGCGCCACTTGAGTTTGCGATCAAGGCTGCGAATAAACCAATGCCGAGCATGCCAACTAAACCGCCAATGCCATGTACTCCGACAACGTCAAGTGAGTCGTCATAGCCAAGTCGAAACTTTTGGCTGACTGCCCAGGCGCAGACTGCGCCAGCGACAAGTCCGATAACTAATGCACCAAGTGGAGTCACAAAGCCGCAGGCAGGAGTAATAGCAACGGCACCAGCGATTGCTCCGGATGCAGCACCGAGGGTGGTTGGGTGACCATCGCGAATTTTTTCGAAGGCAATCCACGTGAGAGCGCCACAGGCAGTAGCAATTTGGGTATTAATCAAAGCTGTTGCAGCAAGACCTGAAGCGCTGAGTGCTGAGCCGGCATTGAAGCCGAGCCAACCAAACCAGAGCAACCCGGCACCAAGAAGAACGAGTGGCAAGTTGTGTGGTCGCATCGAGTCATGTCGAAAACCGATCCGTTTTCCGACAACTAAAACTAAGGCAAGCGCTGATGCGCCAGAGTTGATTTCAACAGCGGTACCACCCGCGAAGTCAAGGGCACCTAGTCGATCGCTGATCCAGCCACCTGTGCCACCTTGAAAAGCAAAGGCCCAATGTGCGAGCGGCACATACACAAGCAATGACCAAGCGATCATAAAGACAATCCATGAACTGAACTTCACTCGATCAGCGATGGCGCCTGAGAGCAAAGCGGTCGTCACGATCGCGAAGGTGAGTTGAAACATCACGAAGGCGAGAAGCGGAATTTGATGTCCTTCAGGGCCGACAGATTGATTGATTGCGTCACTGAGACCCATGTGGCTGAGGTTTCCAATAAATCCGCCACCAGAATCTTCTCCGAAGGCCAGTGAGAATCCCACGAGCACCC
>CANJCG010000127.1 GCA_947472655.1 Actinomycetota bacterium | reverse complement strand
TCGTTTTTGCCAAGCTGGCATGATCACTCGCCCGGTCCGCGAGCGCAGCATCACCACGGTTGCCGACATGATCGACACTGGATTATGTAAAACGGGCTTCCAAGAGATTGGCCTGCTTTCGCTCTCGAGCGCCGATCATTCAGAGATCGCAGAAATGGCGAAGGCTCTTGCTGATCGCTATGAAGGTGATCAGACCTCACTTTCACTTCCTAGCACCCGCGTTGACGCCTTCAACATTGATTTGGCTAATGAACTATCACGTAACGGTCGACGCAGTGGTTTAACTTTTGCCCCTGAAGGTGGCAGTGAGCGGATGCGTACAGTCATCAACAAGCAGGTAACTGAAGAAGATCTGATTCGTACCGTTTCGACGGCATACGGTGCGGGCTGGCGACAGGTGAAGTTGTATTTCATGTGTGGATTGCCGACAGAAACCGATGATGATGTGTTGCAGATTGCAGCCCTTGCGCGCGAAGTCATCCGAGCTGGTCGTGAGGCAGCGGGCACCAAAGATATTCGATGCACAATTTCAATTGGTGGCTTTATCCCCAAGCCACACACGCCGTTTCAGTGGGCGGCTCAGTTGGATCACGAAACTACTGATGCCCGTCTGCACAAACTTAAAGACGCGATTCGCGCTGACAAGCAATTCGGCAAAGCAATCGGAATGCGTTATCACGATGGCAGGCCTGGAATCATTGAAGGATTGCTGTCCCGAGGTGATCGCCGGGTTGGGAAAGTTATTCATCAGGCTTGGCTCGATGGTGCGCGCTTTGACGGTTGGAGCGAGCACTTCTCGTATGACCTTTGGATGAATGCCGCAGAAGTCGCACTTGCCGATGAAATCGTCGACGTTGATTGGTACACCACGCGTGAACGTCAAAAGACTGAAGTATTCCCTTGGGATCACATTGATTCGGGTCTTGACTCCGAATGGCTCTGGGAAGACTGGCAGGCAGCAATTGCTGAAGAGAATGTTGGCGATTGCCGTTGGACACCTTGCTCGGATTGTGGTGTCTGTGACCAGTTGGGTACTGACATCCAAGTTGGGCCTACAGGTGTCACCGAACTTCCGATGCCAATGTTGCGTCCAAGTGTGGTGAACTAGTTGGCTCGTCCTGCTCCGGTTCGTGATTTCGCACCAACCATTCAAAAAATACGTCTGAAATATGCCAAACGCGGGCGTCTGCGTTTTTCATCTCACCGTGATTTTCAGCGAGCTTTTGAACGCGCGCTTCGCCGAGCCAATGTGCCGATCGCTTTCAGTACGGGCTTTTCGCCACATCCCAAGGTTTCTTACAACAACGCGGTGCCAACGGGCACAGCCAGCGAAGCCGAATACATTGAAATTGGCGTGACAGTGGAGTGCGATCCCGATCGCATTCGTCTAGCGCTGGATGAGGCCTTACCGCCAGGCCTAGACATCATTGATGCGGTCATCTCCAACTCGCCCGACTTCGCTAGTCGTTTAGAAGCAAGTGTGTGGCATTTGGAGTTCCCAGGGGTCACGCATGATCAGCTCGAATCAGCCGTGAGTGCCTTCCTTGTAGAGACTGAAGTCCTCGTGGAGCGCCTCATGAAGACCGGTATTCGGACCTTTGATGCTCGGTCAGCAGTGCTATTTGCCGAGGTACATCCACCAGAGTCGATACCGCTGGATCCAGAGTGTGCGATACTCACCTTGGTTGTTCGGCATAGCGTTCCCGCTGTTCGACCTGACGATGTTCTTGCCGCGCTGCGGCGAGTGGATGACCTCGTGCCGCCCACCCCTGTGAGGGTGACCCGGCTGGCGCAGGGACCACTTGCCCCCGATGGCCAAGGCGTAGGGGATCCCTTCGCTCTTGACCGCGGTTAGCGAGAGCCAAGAACCACATGGCTTTGTGTGTTTTCTTCGGGAGACACACCTGATTGGCAGAAGTTTTGCCACCGAAGGAGGGTCGACCACATGGTCGACAACGAAAACCCAAGCTCAACCGCATCCAATCCAGAAACTCCTGCGCCTCGCACCCGTCGTCGGGCTGCGAGCCGACCCGCTGGTCCGCCAGTTGAGGTTGACGAGATCAAGAGCACCCCTGGGAAAGTGGCCGAAAAGTCATCAGGCAAGACTCAGGACCCTTCTGACAAGGCACCTGCCAAGCCGAAGACTGCGCGTCCACCGCGCAAGACCAAGGTTTCTGGTGATCACGCTCATGTCGAGCAAGAGGTAGTTGCCAAGGATTCTGCGCCCAAGGATTCTGCGCCCAAGGAGACAACTGCAAAGCAGGCTGCCGCTAAGACCTCCCGTGCACCAATCGCTGCAGCTTTCGTGGCGCCTGTCTTCATGGCTCCGACCCCGGCTGCAGAACAGGTGTCCGAATCAGCTGACGGCAAAGCGACACAGAAGGCCAAACGGCCCACGACTCAGCGTCGAGGCAAGGCTGCAGCTGACCAAGAAACTGGACTTGAAACAGAAACTACCGATATAGATGCGCCGCAAGCCGACGGAGAGGGTGCGGGCGAGGTTGACGATGACAGCGAAGAAGGCCAGCGCCGTCGGCGTCGTCGTCGCGGTGGCCGCGGACGACGCAAGCGCACTGGTGAAGGCGAAGATCTGTCAGACGATTCTGAGAACGACAATGGTGATGAAGATTCGTCAGATGCTGCAGAAGACGCCGATACTGATGTCGATGCGGTTGAAGGCGAAACTGAAGAGCAGGCTGCATCACGTCGGCGTCGTCGGCGTCGTCGTCGTGGCAATGACGACCTAGAACCATCGGATGATGATCCACCAAATACTGTGGTCAAAGTTCGTGAGCCGCGCGCCAAGGGTGAAGACGTTTCAAGCATGCGTGGCTCGACTCGATTGGAAGCAAAAAAGCAGCGTCGTCGCGAAGGCCGCGAAGCCGGCCGTCGCCGTCCACCAATTCTGACTGAATCTGAATTCCTGGCTCGTCGTGAAGCTGTTAATCGAGTGATGGTGGTTCGTCAAAACGGTGACCGCACTCAGATCGCCGTGTTGGAAGATGGCGTGCTTGTAGAGCATTACGTGACACTTGGATCTTCAGGTTCCCTTGTCGGCAACGTCTATTTGGGCCGTGTGCAAAACGTGCTACCGAGCATGGAAGCAGCCTTCGTTGACATTGGTCGCGGCCGCAACGCTGTGCTGTACGCAGGTGAGGTGAACTGGGACGCGGCTGGCTTAGAAGGACAGCCAAAGCGCATCGAACTTGCCATGAAGTCAGGCGATCCTGTGTTGGTGCAAATCACCAAGGATCCAGTTGGCCAAAAGGGTGCACGGTTGACGAGCCAGATTTCCTTGCCAGGACGTTTCTTGGTGTACGTGCCAGATGGTTCCATGACAGGTATCAGTCGCAAGCTGCCAGACACTGAGCGATCGCGACTTAAGTCCATCTTGAAGCGGGTCATGCCAGAGGAGGCAGGCGTCATTGTTCGTACAGCTGCTGAAGGCGCTCCTGAAGCTGCACTTGAGCAAGACGTAGAGCGGCTCAAGGCGCAATGGGAAGGCATCAGTGCTCGCGCGATCAATGCAACTCCGCCAACGTTGTTGTACGGCGAACCTGATCTTGCAATCAAGGTGGTTCGTGACATCTTCAATGAAGATGTAAACAAAATGGTTGTCTCTGGCAGTGAGGCCTGGCAGACGGTTCAGGAGTACGTCACTTCTGTTGCCCCTGATCTAGCCGTTCGCCTTGAGCATCACGTCGGTAACAGCGATGTTTTTGCGGAATACCGCATCGATGAACAACTCGCTAAAGCTTTGGATCGCAAGGTGTGGTTGCCTTCAGGTGGCTCACTTGTGATCGACCGCACCGAAGCGATGACCGTTGTTGACGTCAACACGGGCAAGTTCACTGGTCAAGGTGGAAACCTTGAGCAGACCGTCACAAGCAACAACCTTGAAGCTGCTGAAGAGATTGTTCGCCAGCTTCGGTTGCGCGATATCGGTGGAATTATCGTCGTCGACTTCATCGATATGGTTCTTGAAAGCAACCGAGACCTTGTCTTGCGTCGCTTGGTTGAATGTCTTGGTCGCGATCGCACGAAGCATCAGGTTGCCGAAGTCACCAGTCTTGGTTTAGTGCAGATGACACGAAAGCGCATTGGCTCAGGATTGATCGAATCATTTTCAACGAACTGTGAAGCTTGCAATGGTCGCGGCGTCAAGGTGAACATGCATGAGCACGATCATGTGGAATCACCGAAGAGTCGTCGCCCAGCAAATGCGGTTGATCCCGCAGATGTTGCTGCTCGTGTGTCAGCGTCAATCGGTGATCTTGACACATCAGAT
>CANJCG010000126.1 GCA_947472655.1 Actinomycetota bacterium | reverse complement strand
GTGCCGAAGAGCCGTCCCAAAGGATTAGCGCTTGCTGTACTGAGAAGCCTTACGGGCCTTCTTGAGGCCGTACTTCTTACGTTCCTTGGCACGTGGATCACGAGTAAGGAAGCCAGCCTTCTTCAGAGAAGGACGGTTGCCGTCGCGATCGATCTGGTTCAGCGAACGAGCAACACCAAGGCGAAGTGCGCCAGCTTGACCGGAAACACCGCCACCACTGATGCGTGCGTGAACGTCGAACTTGCCCTCAGCGCCCGTGGTTGTGAATGGATCATTCACTTCCTGCTGATGCACCTTGTTAGGGAAGTAATCGTCAAGCTCACGGCCGTTGATGGTCCACTTACCGGTTCCCGGAACGATGCGCACGCGGGCAATTGCCTGCTTGCGACGTCCGGTAGCAGCTCCTGGTGCCACAACAACGTCGCGGGTAACAACCGCGCGTGCTGGGGTTTCTGACGTGTACTCAGAAGGAATCTCTTCTTCTTCGTCGATATCGACGTCTACGTCTACGATCGTGGCCTCTGACACTGCCATTTCCTCTTCGTTAAGTTCGGGCTCGGGGATGTCTACTGAGCGATCTGGGTGATCGCGAAAGGCGTTGGGCCCTGTGCAGCGTGTGGGTGCTCTGCACCTGCATAGACCTTCAGCTTCGTGAGTTGCTGCTTACCGATCTTGTTATGAGGGATCATGCCCTTCACAGCCTTCTCGACAGCCTTACGCGAATCCTTGACCAGCAGTTCGGCATACGAAGTCGACTTCATGCCGCCTGGGTAACCGGAGTGGTGGTAAGCGTTCTTCTGCTCACGCTTTTGACCTGTCAACGCGACCTTGTCTGCATTGATGATGATGACAAAGTCACCTTGATCCATGTGCGGAGCAAAAGTTGGCTTGTGCTTGCCACGAAGCAGCGTTGCTGCATGAGTAGCAAGGCGTCCGAGAACGACATCGGAAGCGTCTATAACGTGCCAGACGCGAGTTACCTCACCGGCCTTTGGGCTGTACGTGCGCACGGGACGCCACCTTCATTGTTGATTCGGACTGCTGAATATGCCTTCAGGGCATTCGGGGAAGCACTGAAGAGACCCCAAAGAGTACCCAGTTTTAGGCATTTACGCCAAATTGGGGGTGCTACTCCTTAAGACGGGGCCAGCCTATCCCTCGTCTTGGGCTCGCTTTGACCGGGTAATGATCTGACGGGCGCTCATATCTTGCTCCGAGGGGTAGCCCACTTCCTCTAAAACCAAAGGGTGAGCCGGCATCACCGTGGGACCCAGGGTGCGATCACGGCCAGCCAAGATCTCTGCAGGCCAACCCACCGGTTTGCGGCCGTCTCCGACAGGAATGAGCGCTCCGACGATGCTGCGGACCATTGAATGGCAGAAAGCGTCTGCCTGAACAGTCATGACGCATGCCGCCTTTTCACGATGCCACTTCAGGTATTCAACTTCACGCATGGCTGTCGAAGCATCGCGAGGTTTACAAAATGCTGCGAAGTCTTGAAGACCCAATAACCCTTGTGCCGCCTGGTTCATTGCATCGATGTCCAGTGGCTTGTAATGAAAGAGCGTGTGATTTCTTTCTAGCGGACTCATCTGCGTGGATTCGTCGCAAACCCGATAGGAGTACCGACGCCAGAGCGCGGAAAAACGTGCGTCGAAACCAATGGGCGCGACGGTCATCGAGTGGATGCGGATGTCTTCAGGCAGGGCACGATTGAGTCGTTCTGGATTTTCTAAGCGATCTATTTGATGCTGATTGAGATCTACGTGGATGACCTGGCCACGAGCATGAACTCCGGCGTCGGTGCGACCCGCAACAAAAATATCTACCTTTGAATGCGTTAAGAAATTAAAAACTCGAAGAATTTCGCCCTGCACCGAACGTAAATCTTTTTGAACACCCCAGCCATAAAATGCTGTTCCGTCATAAGACAAATCGATACGCAAACGGATCAGCCCGTCCGCCGGATAACCTCCGGGAACGGGCTGATCGATGATCTGTTGTGACAGGATTATTCCTTGTCAGTTTCTGCTTCTGAAACTTCTGCTTCAGTGACAACTTCTTCAACCGCTTCTGGAGTCTGCTCGACAACTACGGTCTCTTCAACAGTTGTAGCAACTACGGGAGCTGTAGCTTCCTTAGCAGCGCGCTTGGTAGCACCAGTGGCTTCTGCAACAACCTGTTCCAACATTGGCTCACACAGCTCAATGATGGCCATAGGCGCGTTGTCGCCCTTGCGATTACCGATCTTGGTAATACGGGTGTACCCACCATTGCGACCGGCGTACTGCGGCGCAATCTCGGTGAAGAGCGTGTGCACCACTGATTTGTCACGCACAACTGTCAACACTTGGCGACGGTTGTGAATGTCGCCACGCTTTGCCTTGCTAATCAAACGCTCCGCCAACGGACGAAGGCGCTTTGCCTTAGCTTCGGTCGTAGTGATGCGTCCGTTCGCAAACAGTGCCGTGGCAAGGTTGGCCAAGATCAACCGTTCGTGATCTGGTCCACCGCCGAGGCGGGGACCTTTGGTTGGAGTAGGCATCGAAGTTCTCCTGTCAGTTTCTTAAGTCAGTATTGCGATTTAGAGCTGTTCATCCTCGGCAAATGCCAATTCATCGTCCAGATCTTCATCATCGTCATAGTTTGCGAATGCTGATGGATCAAACCCTGGAGGGCTGTCCTTGAGTGCTAGGCCGAGGCTTGCAAGCTTCACCTTGACTTCGTCGATTGACTTCGCACCGAAGTTACGAATATCAAGCAAATCAGCTTCGCTGCGGGTGATGAGTTCACCGACAGTGTGAATGCCCTCACGCTTCAAACAGTTGTATGAACGAACCGTCATATCAAGCTGCTCGATTGGAGTTGAGAGTTGCTCAGCCACAAAGGTGTCGGTCGGTGATGGACCAATATCAATGCCTTCTGCATCAACATTGAGTTCACGAGCCAAACCGAACAACTCAACGAGAGTCTTTCCTGCTGATGCAACTGCATCTGCTGGGCGGATTGAATGCTTAGTCTCGACATCAATAACAAGCTTGTCGAAGTCGGTGCGCTGCTCAACACGAGTAGCTTCAACCTTGTAGGTGACCTTAAGGACTGGTGAGTAAATCGAGTCAACAGGAATGCGACCGATTTCCTGGCCAGGCTGCTTATTCAGCGTTGCTGAAACATAGCCACGGCCGCGCTCGACAACAAGTTCAATCTCGAGCTTGCCCTTGTCATTAAGTTCTGCAATGTGCAGATCTGGGTTGTGCACTTCAACACCAGCTGGTGGCTGAATATCTGCGGCAGTAACTGCTCCCGGGCCTTGCTTGCGTAGGTACATCACGACTGGTTCGTCATGCTCGGATGAAACTACAAGCTGCTTTATGTTCAAAATCAGCTCGGTGACGTCTTCTTTGACACCAGGGATCGTAGTGAACTCATGCAACACACTGTCGATGCGAACGCTTGTTACTGCGGCACCAGGAATCGATGACAACAAGGTACGACGAAGCGAGTTACCGAGGGTGTAGCCGAATCCTGGCTCGAGTGGCTCGAGGATAAAACGCGAGCGGAACTCGCTAATTACTTCCTCGGTGAGCACGGGGCGCTGGCTAATTAGCACGTTGTCTTCCTTCCCGCGACGACCGATATTTGAAGTCGCGTGTTTGTCGAGTAGCGAGGTTCTCTCGCCACAAGGGATTACTTGGAGTAAAGCTCGACGATCAACTGTTCCGTAACAGGTGTGTCAATATTTGCGCGCACTGGCAGTGCGTGCACAAGGATGCGCATCTTCGACGGGATGACTTCGAGCCAAGCTGGCACGATGCGATCGCCGATTTCGGCATGAGCAATGATGAAGGGGGTCATCTCTCGTGAACCAACTGCAACCTCAACGATGTCGTTAGGGGTGACGCGGTAGGACGGGATGTTGACCTTGTGTCCGTTAACGATGAAGTGACCATGCGTCACCAACTGACGGGCCATATCGCGTGACTTCGCAAAGCCAGCGCGGAAGACCACGTTGTCCAGGCGAGTCTCAAGGATGACGAGCAGGTTTTCACCAGTCTTACCGGCTTGGCGTGATGCCTCGCGGAAGTAGTTGGCGAACTGCTTTTCCAGCACACCGTACATACGGGTTGCCTTCTGCTTTTCGCGCAACTGGAGCAAGTACTCAGAATCCTTTGAGCGACCACGACCGTGCTGGCCGGGAGGGTAAGGACGCTTCTCGAATGGACAAGCTGGTGACTCGCATTTTGCTCCCTTAAGGAACAACTTCATTTTCTCGCGACGGCACCGCTTGCAATCGGCAGCTGTATAACGCGCCATGGTGTGTTCTCCTGTTTTCTACGCGCGATTAAACGCGACGACGCTTAGATGGGCGGGTGC
>CANJCG010000125.1 GCA_947472655.1 Actinomycetota bacterium | reverse complement strand
GGCACGTGCAGCGTCCATGCCTAAATCCTTTCATGCGTTGAACAGTGTGCCTATCGTAAAGGCAAATACCACCGTTGTCATTTAGGTACCGATTTTTGCCCTTTATCCCGAATTCTGATCAGGACCCAGCTGAAGGCATAGCCCAAACCATTGGTCCCCCAGTGGAAGCCCATCGGGGCTAGGACGCTGCCTGAGACCAGACGCAAACCGATGAAAATGACCCCTGAGAGCCCCGTAGTGATCACGCTGATGAGCACCGCGAGGATATTTCCGCGGCGTCCTTGCCCCACGACTGAGCCCAAAGCCGGGTTTTGTTCATGGGTGCCGATTGACGGCAAGACATGCCACAGCCCGAAGACCAGGCAGGAGATAACGATCGCCCAGGTGAGACCAAAACGTCTGGCCAGCATGGCGAAGAGAACTGAGCGGAAAGCAATTTCTTCCAAGAGCACGGTTCCCAGAGGTACCTCAATCAAGGATTGAAATAACACCCCTCGGGCGCTGAGTTCGCCCATCCGCTCATCATGAAAGGCCGCTCGCGTGTGCTTGATCAGCGAACCAACGAAATACACCAGCGCAATCGCGCCAATACAGATCCCGCCCCAAATTAGACCTGGAACGTAATAGCCCCGACCCAAGCCCATATCAGTCCAACTGCAGCCATCTAGTAAACCGATAGCGAGAAATACAACAGCGAAACTAAAGGCCCACAATAAATAATGCGTTTGCGGAGCAACACGATTGTTGATGATGTTCAGCGCAACGAGAACCAAGATGACGACCGCAAGCGGCCACAGCGCTAGACCTGATACTTGATCAGGTACAACCCAGTTGATCATCAAGGCTCCCGTGCTTCGGCGCGCTTACAAGCACGCAGATCTGAGCCTAGTTTGAGTAACGGCTTTCTGCTCCACCTGAAGAAGAACTGCGCTTGCCTGCCGCCGACTTAGCCGAACGACCGCCTGCAGCTGCACCGCGACCCGTTGAGCCATGGCGTGGCTTATCTGCACGCTTTGGACGATCGGTTGCATTGCGAGGGACACTTGGGCGCCCTGAGGTTGCACCTGTGCGCTGAGTTCCGTCATACGTACGCGCTGGACGGTCAGTGCTGCGAGGAGCGCGATCATCAAAGCTCCGTGGAGCACTTGAACGCTGAGGACGGTCGTCATAACTACGAGCCGGACGATCATCACGACGAGGCGCACGATCATCAAAACTACGAGGTGCACTCGAACGCTGAGGGCGGTCGTCGTAACTACGAGGTGCACTCGAACGCTGAGGACGATCGTCATAACTACGAGCCGGACGATCATCACGTGGAGCACTCGAACGCTGAGGGCGGTCGTCGTAACTACGCGCTGGACGATCATCACGACGAGGCGCACGATCATCAAAACTACGAGGTGCACTTGAACGCTGAGGGCGATCGTCATAACTACGAGCTGGACGATCATCAAAGCTACGCGCTGGACGATCATCACGACGAGGCGCACGATCATCAAAACTACGAGGTCCGCGATCATCACGACGTGGACCACTTGAGCGACCACCGGAACGGCCACGATCTCCACCGCCGCCACCACCGAAGCGTGAATTTCCACGGCCACGTGCTGGTGCTTCGCGAGGTGGGAACCAAGGCTCACCTGATGGCTGGCGTGCACCAGTTACTTCAACAAGGTGAGCATCCATCGGACGCACTCGCATCACTGTTGGGTCTACGCCAGCGCGGGTGGTGAGTGCGGAAACTGCACGCTGCTGCTTTGGCGCAGCAAGGGTTACAACCGTGCCGGACTCGCCAGCACGAGCGGTGCGACCTGCGCGGTGCAAGTAATCCTTTGGATCACGAGGTGCGTCAATGTGGACAACAAGTGAGATGCCATCAACGTGAATACCTCGAGCAGCAACGTCAGTTGCTACCAAGACTGGCGTGGTGCCATTGCGGAAAGCATCAAGGGTGCGAGTACGCACTGCTTGAGTCTTGCCACCGTGAAGTGCCCCAGCTGCAATGCCTTGTGAATGCAAGTGGTCGGTCAAACGATCAACACCCATTTGGGTTTTTGCGAACAAGATCGTGAGACCGTCACGTGCAGCAATCTGCGTGGTGATTTCTTCTTTGTCCATTGGGTGAACCAAAAGCACATGGTGCGCCATCGTGTCTACCGAAGCAGATGCTGGAGCAAGTGAGTGAGTAACGGGGTTGCTCATATACGCCTTGCGCAAGGTGTCGACGTCGCCATCGAGTGTTGCGCTGAACAACAAACGCTGACTGCCTGGCTTGGTGAGGTCAAGAATTTCACGAACGATTGGCATAAAGCCCATGTCTGCCATCTGGTCGGCTTCGTCGAGGACAGTGATTTCTACACTGCTCAAGTCAACAGATCCACGATCAGCAAGGTCCATCAAGCGACCAGGCGTTGCAACGAGCATGTGCACGCCACGATCAAGTGCATCAATTTGCTTTGCGTACGGCATGCCGCCTGCGATCAAACGAAGGCGAAGTTCCGCAGCGTCAGCAATCGGACGCAAGGTGTCGTTTACCTGCATGGCAAGTTCACGGGTCGGAACCAGGATCAAGCTCAGTGGCTGACGACGGTGGGCAGTCTTGCCCAGAAGGTTGGTCAAGGCAGCAAGGCCGAAGGCCAAAGTCTTACCGGAACCAGTTTGGGCACGGGCAAGCACATCGCGGCCAGCGATTGCGTCAGGCAAGGTTGCGATCTGAATAGCGAACGGCTCCATGATTCCCTGACGCGCAAGGGCGGCAGCGAACTCAGGGGCAACACCAAGATCGGTGAAGGACGGAGTCTGCTCAGGGGCAGACGAATTTAGGGCAGGGGAAGTAGGCACAACAACACAACTCTCATTCGAGACGAATTTGCGTGTCTCGAATGTGGCGGCATTGGCCGCGAATGATCAAGACTCGCTAGTGAGCAAAAAGCTCCCAGTCGTCGGTGACGACATCGATTACGTTACGCGAGATTGTTCTATAAGCGAAATCCCCTCACAAAAACGACAATCCCCCTGCCAGCCCGAAGGCCAACAGGGGGATTTCAGCGTCGAATTACTCAGCTGCTGAGAGTTCAATCTTCACGAAGTTCTTGTTCTTCGTGATGCCTGCTGCGGTCACTGCAACTGGTGCGGTCTTGCCAACAGTCACGGTTGCTGCCTTTGCAGTGTCAACACTGACAACACCTGAAACGGTGCAAGTGAAGAAGCCTGCGAAGTCGCCGCCTGCGTAAGCAAGGCTGACCTTAGTGATCTTGCCAGTGCCAACGACCTTGCCGGACTTGTCCTTGAAGACGATTGGAGTCTTCAAAGTTGCGCCAGCTGCTAAGCCATCTTCGGTGACACAAGCAGTCTTCGCTGCTGGCACACCGTCTGAAGCCAAGATTGCTGAGTCAATGAGCTTGACCTGAACGTTTACGTTTGTTGCTGCCTGAGCTGGAGCTGCAACGAGGGCTGCTGCTGCAACCATGCCGACTGCAACTGCGCTTAAAACTGTCTTCTTCATGATTCCTCCATTGTTGGCAGCGACGGGGGTCGTTGCCGTTGGTATTACGCCTGTGGCGCGAATATATACACCAAATGAACCAATTGGGAAGGGTTCCCCAATCTTTTCCTAATCTCCTCACACGCGCCAAAGGAAGCTGTTATCTAATTGTGACGAAACTGGCACGGGGTACTCGAATAGCGGAGCTTTTTCACCTCACCAACCAAGTTGTCACAAGAATCTCCACTTGCTGACTTGGAGCGTGGAGCTGGCAGCCAAAAAGGCGCGGTGCCGGTTTTGAAGCAAGGTTGGAGTACCGCTAATGTTTCGCCTACGCCCCCTTAACTCAGATGGCTAGAGTGCCGCACTTGTAATGCGGATGTCAGGTGTTCGACTCACCTAGGGGGCTCGCAGAGAGGGAAGGACGCCGAAATATTTCGGCGTCCTTCCCTCTTGTCTTTTTGCAATGGTTCGGGTGCTCTAGGCAGGTGTTAGCCGACTAGACAGCCTTCAGTGAAGAGTGCCTCTGGGATGAGCGCATCTGCTGGGTATGGCGCTGGGTTCACGTCAAAGTTCACGGTTCCACATACATCTTGCTGCTGCTTTGGAATCCAGAACTGGCCTTCAGCCTCGAAGATGAACGGTGATGGGGCGCCATGCTCGCCATCACCGACGGTTGCGCCAACCACAGCCCAGCCATCAGCACATGAAAGCGCGTCCCATGACATCAACTCCACGTCTTTGGCAAGACCAGCTTCAAGAGTTGGCTTGATTGCAGCTTCAGTGCACTCAGTCATCCCGCCCACCATCGATGCCGAGGGTGTTGGTGTTGCGCTGCTCGCAGTTGACGAATCATCGCTGCTTGAACAACCGGTAAGTGCTGCCCCAGCAACAACAACTGCTGCAAGGAGTAGAGCTCCACGTGTGCGAATCATGTTTCCTCCATGGGAATCTTCGACGTCTCTTGCTTGGAG
>CANJCG010000124.1 GCA_947472655.1 Actinomycetota bacterium | reverse complement strand
TGACCATATTGCCATTTGCGTATGTCAGACCTGAGTCAAATATGCATGAAGCAGGATCCGTGACGATATCTGTTGAGACGATCGGATCGTCGGTGTACTTGAGGTAACCCTTGAGTGCGCCCTCGGCTGCTGCCTTAACCACGGCATTAATTTCTTCTTTCGTTGCGGGTGTGCGCAGCTCAACAGTGAGGTCAGTCGCTGAACCTGTAGGAACTGGTACGCGCATAGCGAATCCGTCGAGCTTGCCCTTCAGGTGCGGCATCACTAGGCCGATAGCTTTGGCAGCACCCGTGGATGTTGGGATCATATTCAGTGCTGCTGCACGCGCGCGACGAAGATCGCTATGTGGGAAATCAAGAATCTTCTGATCATTGGTGTACGCGTGAATCGTGGTCATAAGGCCACGTTCAATTCCGAAGGCATCATCAATCGCTTTGGCCATCGGTGCGAGGCAATTGGTTGTGCATGACGCATTGGAAATAATGTTGTGCTTGGCGGGATCATATTCTTTGTCATTGACACCCATCACAATCGTGATGTCTTCATCCGTTGCCGGAGCCGAAATAATTACTTTTTTCGCGCCAGCCTTGATGTGCTTTCCTGCATCGGCGGCATTGGTGAAGAAACCGGTTGATTCGATCACAATATCTGCGCCGACCTTCCCCCATGGCAAATCAGCTGGATCGCGTTCAGCGAAAATCGGAATGACCTTGCCGCCAACGGTTATCTGTCCGTCACCGGCTTCAACCGGAATGCCGATGCGTCCCAGGATGCTGTCGTATTTCATGAGGTGAGCAAGAGTCTTGGTGTCAGTGAGATCGTTAATACCAACAATCTCGATATTCGCATCACTCTCGAGCAAAGCGCGAAAGAAGTTGCGGCCGATACGGCCAAATCCATTGATGCCAACCTTGATCGTCACGCAAATCTCCCAGAAGTCGTCGCCGAATGTAAGCGTTTTATGATCAAATCCTAGCGAAGGGTGCGATGCAACGAGACCCCGTGGTCCTTAGCTACCAAACTCCGAACCCAAGGCAGACTCGGTGTCCGGAATGCCCAATTCTTGAGCGCGCTTATCCGCCAACGCAAGCAGCCGACGTATTCGACCTGCGATTGCGTCTTTCGTCATTGGCGGATCAGCTAAGGCGCCAAGTTCTTCAAGACTCGCCTGACTGTGCTCAAGCCGTAGGCGGCCAGCAACAACCAAATGGTCTGGAACCTCTTCGCCGAGAATCTCCATTGCGCGTTGAACTCGAGCTCCAGCGGCAACTGCTGCTCGTGCGGAACGACGCAGGTTCGCATCGTCGAAGTTGGCTAGTCGGTTGGCAGTTGCACGCACCTCACGGCGCATTCGTCGCTCTTCCCATGCCATAACTGATTCGTGCGCACCGAGCCTAGTTAACATTGCACCAATGGCATCGCCATCACGGATCACGACTCGATCAACCCCTCGGACTTCACGGGATTTTGCAGCGATATTCAACCGACGCGCAGCGCCCACAAGTGCCAATGCCGCTTCAGGTCCTGGGCAAGTAATCTCTAGTGATGATGAGCGGCCCGGTTCAGTCAGCGATCCATGCGCCAAGAAGGCGCCCCGCCAGGCTGCTTCACAATCGCATAAAGCGCCGGCCACAATTGCGGGTGGCAGACCGCGCACTGGTCGCCCGGCCCCATCAACCATGCCTGTTTGTCGCGCTAGCGCCTCGCCACCTTGGACAACGCGCACCACATATCGGGTTCCCTTGCGAATTCCACTGGCCTGCACGACTGCGATCTCGCTTTCATGGCCATAGATCTCCATGATGTCTTTGCGCAAACGCCGGGCGGTCTGGCCGGCATCCATCTCGGCCTCGATGACAATTTGACCAGAAACGATATGGATCCCACCACCAAAGCGAAGCATCGTTGAAACTTCGGCCTTTCGGCAACAAATTTTCGTGACTTCAACCCGGCTGAGCTCGTCTTTTACCGCCGCTGTCATCGCCATAGGTCGGTATTCTGCCATGAAACGCACTCGGGCGTGTTGCTACCCCAGAAGTGAAGTTCTAAAAGCTACTGCCAGCCGGTCTGGATCATGAGCTCCTGGCCGCTCTCCCCTGCTGTAGGCCACTTGTTCGAGGACTAATTGCGCCCCAAATTCCGCACAGGCATGGCGAAGCGCATCGGCATCTTCGATATGACGAGGGTCAGCAATCACTGCGTCAAGTCGTATTGCCGGTGCGGCAGCTCTCAAGAAATCCAGATGCTCGGCAACGGGTATTCCTGCCGTTTCAGTATCTTCGTGCGGAGCCACGTTCATCACCAAAATACGCTGTGCCGGCGATTCGATGATCGCCTTAGCGAGATCTGGAATAAGTAAATGCGGCAGAACTGAGGTGAACCAGGACCCTGGCCCAAGGATGATCACCTCTGCATCTCGCACAGCATCAACAGCTTGAGGACAAGCCTGTGGCCGCGACGGCTCAAGGCTGATGCTCACCACACTTCCCGGTGTCGAAGCAATCTCAACCTGGCCTCGCACTTCGGTGATCACATCTTGAGAATGTGGGTTTACTCCGCGCACCTGCGCAACAATTTCCAACGGCTGCAAACTGCAGGGCAATACGCGCCCCTGTGCTTCCAATAACGCACCCACCCATTCCAAACCAGCAACAGGATCCCCGGTTTCCTCCCAGAGGGCTGTGATCAGAAGGTTTCCCAGTGAGTGTCCGCTGAGTTCCCCCGATCCACCGAATCGATGCTGAATTACCCGCTGCCACGTGCGACCCCAAGTGTCGTCGCCACAAAGCGCCGCTAACGCCATCCGAAGGTCACCGGGTGGAAGAATTCCAAATTCACCCCTGAGCCGCCCACTTGAACCACCATCGTCAGCCACGCCTACCACCGCGGTGATTTGGTCTGTGACTCGACGAAGCGCAGTCAATGTTGATGCAAGACCGTGCCCGCCACCAAGTGCTACTACCTTTGGGCCAGGATCAGTTGGCCCATTGAGTGCTACCGGAAGTCGTTTCATTCTTTGCCCAAATCCCGATGCACGACCAATGTCTGAATACCAATGGAACGTAAACGCTCTGCAATTTCGACAGCCGTTGCAACGCTGCGATGTTTACCACCAGTGCAACCAATCGCAATCGTTACATATCGCTTGCCTTCAGCGAGATAACCCGGCCTCATGATGCTCACAAGGTCCCCATAGATTTTCAGAAATTCCTGAACCGCAGGATTGGCAAGTACCACTTCGGAAACAGCGGAATCTAAACCGGTAAGAGAGCGCAGCTTTGGGTCCCAATGTGGGTTGTCGATAAAACGCATGTCTGCGACGAGATCAGCATCCACAGGAATGCCGTATTTGAAACCAAAAGACAATACTGTGGCACGTAAATCTGAGGGAGTTTCTTGCGAGAAAGCGGCCTCAACTTTACGTCGTAAGTCGTGAACGTTCAGCAGTGATGTATCTACAACGACGTCTGCTTCGGCACGCAAGTCTCCTAGCAGGATTCGTTCGGCCTGCAAGCCGTCAACAATGCGACTCTCCCCCTGTAGCGGATGCGGACGGCGTGAACTTTCAAACCGACGCACGAGCGACTCATCTGAAGCCTCAAGGAACAAGGTGCGAAGTAGGACTTTCTTGGACTCTAGATCGTCGAGAGCTGCGGCTAGCGCCTTGAACATCGAACCGCTGCGAACGTCAACGACAACCGCAACACGATGAAGATCATTGGTGGTCGCGGCGATCTCAATAGCCTGCGCAAGAAGCGACGGAGGTAAGTTGTCCATTACGAACCAGCCCAGATCTTCCAGTGCGCGTGCAGCGGTCGAACGACCTGCTCCAGACATCCCTGTCACGAGCGCCACCTCTAATTGCCGATCGGTCATGATGCCTCATTTCCTGGTTGCAATCCACGATGAACTTTGGCAGCAAGAGCCGGTCCAATGCCAGCTACCTGAGTGAGCTCAACTTCTGACGCAGCCTTTAAGGCCTTCATCGTGCCAAAATGTTTTAGTAGTGCCTGAGCTTTCGCTTCGCCAAGCCCGGCAATATTGTCCAACGCACTGACTTTCATCGCCTTGCCTCTGCGTTTGCGATGGAAGGTGATTGCAAAGCGATGAGACTCGTCACGCACACGCTGCAAGAGATAAAGGCCCTCACTTGACCTAGGTAGAATCAATGGATCCGACTCATCTGGCAGCCACACCTCTTCGAGCCGTTTTGCCAAACCAATCACGGGCACATCTGTTATTCCTAACGCCATTAGGGCATCTTGCGCTGCGCGTACTTGAGGTTGCCCACCATCGATGACGAGTAACCCGGGCGGGTACGCGAACTTCTTCTTCTCACCGATATGTTCTGTTGAAAGTGAGGCGGCCGAGGCGTCTTCTCCGGATCTGGTAAATCTACGAGTCACAACTTCAGCGACAGATGCGGTGTCATCGGCATGTGGTGTCTTTATTACGAAACTTCGGTAATCACTCTTCTTGGCCAACCCATCCTCAAACACAACAAGTGAACCCACGGTGTTTTCACCCATTAACG
>CANJCG010000123.1 GCA_947472655.1 Actinomycetota bacterium | reverse complement strand
GCAGACCGTGTTTGTGATAGGTCGGGAAGAAGCCTGGATATCGCGGTTCACGGCACCTGACCATGTCAGCGGTGTTGAACTGAGCAGGTGATCCACGCCAAGTTGGTGAGACTCAAAGGAGGCGGAAATATTGACGTACCGCCGGCCTATGCCGCCCTCGCCGATAAAAGCGGTGGAATCTAGGAGGCCCGTAAGCCCGGCAGCCAGATCATCAATATCAGTGCAACCGCCGTCGTCTTCGAGGATGAGCACCCAGCGGGCCCCGCTTGCCACGCCTTGTTGCCACAGGCTCACATGGGAAAGCTCGATGTTTGCTAGGCGCTGCACGCCAGTGATCGAGGAGACCCCAAAGAATTTTCTCCGAGATCTCAGGCCCAAAGCCCAGCGGCGTGCACGAAATTCCGAGTATTTACGGGCCCGAGTGAAAAAAAATGAAGGCGTCTCCTCATCGAGGTAGCGCTGCCAGGCTTGCTCAAAGGCCAAACTGGCCCGTACTGACGCCAATGCGACCGCTGTAGTGATGTCCAGGAGTTGAGGGGTCCAGTCATTGCGGGTATTGACCACGACCTCGCTAGACACGCCGGAGGCACTCAGAGCTCGTTGGAGCGTAAACGCGAGCCCGGTTTCCCCTTGGTTGAGGGCAAATCGGCTGCTTTCATGGCTCACAACACCGATGAATAGGTCAGTCATTCTTTACCCCGTCAGCGCTGATTTCGGCGTGTAATATTTTGGATCGCAAAACCGGTAGGTCCATCTTGGCTCGTTGAATACCTTCGAGTTGAGTCGGAAGCCGTCGACCAAGTAGCTCCATCGCTTTGTCGGTATTCAGGCTGAGGTCTCGCGTAAGCGAATCTGTACCTTCATGATGAATGGCATGCGCGGCCTGTATTAGTCGAGCGTCCAAATCCCATTGCTCAGCCACTGCAACACCAAAGTCATACTTTGAAATTGAATCGCTCGAGACCACATGCAGTAGTCCCGAATGTCGTAAGTCACTCAATTCAAAAAGTGCTTGCGAGAGATCTTGAGCGTAGATAGACGACACGAAATAATTCAAATAGCCATCAACTCTTATTCCTTGGGTCAGCGAATTCACGAAGAACTCAAGAATTGATCGCGTACCAGTCGGGCTCCAACCAAAAAAGTTTGTTCGCACAACAAGGGCAGTAGGCAACGTCGCTAAGACCGCCTGCTCACCCGCAAGTTTGGTCTGCCCATAAATAGAAAAGGGTGACGTGGCATCAGCCTCGCGGTAGTTGCCGAATTTTCCATCAAATACAGCATCGGTAGAAATGTGGAGAAGCTGAGCACCAATTTCCCCGGCAGCGATTGCAACATTCTTCGCGCCGATGGCATTGACTTTGTGTGCAAGTTCCGGGTTCTCTTCGCAAATTTGATGACTTGCTAGGGCAGCCGTATTCAATACAACGTCTGGTTTGAGTGATGAAAAAGTAGAGCGAACCGAACTCAGGTCTTGAATATCGAATTGAACATGTTTATCAAAAATTGGTGAAGTATGAGGTTCGCGAGTCGCGCCAATTGTCTGCGCTTTACCTGAAAGAAAGACTCCGGCGTTCATACCCAGGAAGCCATTTGCCCCTGTGACTAGCCAGGTTTTCGTTGAATTCACAGCCCTAGTTCATTGAGCATCGTGCGCAACTGTTCAACATCAAGCCATAAATCATTGTTATCAGATGTGTATGCGAAATCTTCAGGAACTGCGTCTCCGACCGCTTCCTTGAATCCGCCCCATAATGCAAGAGTTGGTTCAACAACGTAACGATCTGTTTGTCGGATGGTGCGACGCGCATCTTCCATCGAAATCATTTCTTCGTGGAGTTTTTCTCCAGGTCGGATTCCGATGTCAACCATCTTTGCCCCGGGAGCGATTGCCTCAGCAAGATCAACAACCTTCATGCTTGGAATGCGCGGAACGTAGAGCTCGCCACCAGACATGTCTCGAAATGAGTTCATAACAAAATCGACAGCCTGCGGAAGTGTGATCCAAAAGCGTGTCATTCGGGCATCGGTGATGGGTATCGGTTCACCCGCAGCGGCAAGGCGCCGGAAGAATGGAATGACGGAGCCTCGGCTACCCATGACGTTGCCGTAGCGCACTACTGAAAATCGAGTGCCACCTTCAACTGCATAGTGATTGCTCGAAATGAAAAGCTTGTCGGCAGTGAGTTTCGTTGCACCATAAAGATTGACAGGCGAAGATGCTTTATCGGTGGAAAGCGCGACGACTTTTTTAACACCTGCATCAATCGATGCCTGAATCACATTTTCGGATCCAAGAATATTTGTTTTGACGTATTCCATCGGGTTGTACTCGGCGGTATCAACTTGCTTGAGTGCCGCTGCATGAACAACGTAATCAACGCCCCGCAGCGCCATCTTGAGACGATCAAGGTCGCGAATGTCGCCCAAGAAAAAGCGAACTCGGGGGTCATCGCCCCAAATTTGACGCATTTCATATTGCTTGAGTTCGTCTCGGGAGAAGATGACAACTCGGCTTGGGTTTTTGGTTTCAAGCACCTGCTCAAGGAATGCCTTACCGAATGAGCCAGTGCCCCCGGTAATAAGGATCGAAGCGCCTTCGAATGTGGTCACGCTGCTCCTAGAGTCCAAATAGCGGCCCCTGGCGGAGCAACGTGCAGTCTAGCCCTCACTAGTGCAATCATCTGGTCATGCAGGCATTGGTCCTAGGCACCGCCCAATGGGGAGATCCCTATGGGGTGACGAATGCCCTCGGGCGTCTCAATGACGAGCAGATTCAGGGTATTGCTCGGATGGCGCTACATCGGGGGATTACGGAGATCGATACAGCAGCCGGATATGGCGACGCCGAGTCGCGCATTGCTCCGTGGGCTGCCAATTTCGGGATCACCACTAAGGTCAAAGGACAGGACGAACTTTCGGTCGTAGACCAGGTCTCTAGAAGCCTTGAAAGTTTGGGCCTAGAGGCTGTGCGGACATGCCTCATCCACGATTGGTCCACCCTGAACGAAGATGCCGCTCGCATTGCTGTGCGTGGCCTTACAGACCTGAAAGCACGCGGGATTGTCGAAAAGATTGGGATTTCCGGGTATGACACCGCAGATCTCGCTCGAGCGATAGCAATTTTCAATCAGGTTGACTGCGTTCAGGTGCCCGTGAACCTACTTGATCGTAGGCTGGCTGGGACTACAGAAGTGGCGCATCTTCATGAGGTGGGGTGTGAAGTGCAGGCCCGCAGTGTCTTCCTACAAGGTGTACTCGCGGCAGCTTCGACAACACAAATCGGTCAGCATCCTGATGTCGTCAGATTTCATACATGGTGTGCGCAAGAGCAAGTTTCGCCTTTGCAGGTGGCTTTGCAATTCGTGCGCGGGTTGACCTGGGTCGACAAAGTTGTGGTTGGTGCCACGAGCGCTGACGAGCTAAATGAAGTGTGCGGCGCTTGGGCTGTCGAAGAGCAATGTGATCTAGGACGAATTGAGCAGTCAGCTGACATGAACTTGATCGATCCGCGCAATTGGACAGCGATTTCCCAAAGTGATGCAAAATGACCACCATCGCAATAGTTCAAGCTCGCATGACATCGACCAGGTTTCCTGGAAAGGTCTTAGCAGACCTGATGGGTGAGCCAATGGTTTTACGTCAACTTGAGCGCGTTGCGAGGTCTGCGCTGATAGATCAAATCGTTCTCGCAACTTCATCGGATCCAACAGACGACGTGTTAGCAGAAATAGCGGCTCAAAACGGGATAGCTGTTGTTCGGGGAGATCTCAACGACGTACTTCAGCGTTTTATTCAAGTGATAGATATTTACAGCCCCGATGTCGTTGTGCGCTTGACCGCGGATTGTCCGCTGGCTTCGCCACAAGTCATCGACAAAGTCATTGAATATTTCCAGAGTTCAAATGCTGATTATGTTTCCAACACGATGAGCCCGACCTATCCAGATGGATTAGATGTTGAGGTTATGAAGGCAGAAGTGCTGAGAAGAGTTGCCCAGCTTTCCAACGACGCAGCCGAACGTGAACACGTAACGCTCGGTGTGTATCGGCGACCGGAATTATTCCTAATTGAAAATGTGGAAAATGACACTGACCTTTCTGACCTTCGATGGACAGTTGATACGAAAGATGATTTCGAATTTATTCGGAAAATATATGAAGACTTATACCCGGAGAATCCCAATTTCGATATGGATTCAGTGCTTGACTACCTAGAGAGAAATCCAGAAAGCAACAGAACGGCTCACGATGCGAAGCGCAATGCTGCGCTAGACGGAATCGACACAGGAGTGATGAATGCCTAGTCTCGCGGAACGCTACGCAAGATCCATTGAGTATTCAGCGCGCGCAGAACATGTGATTCCGCTTGGGTCACAAACCTTTAGTAAGTCACGCACCCAATATCCATTAGGTGCTGCGCCCCTTTTTGCTCAGAAATCTAAGGGTAGTCGAACCTGGGACATCGATGGAAATGAATATGTCGATCTTGTGAGTTCGTTGGGTGCGGTTGCTCTTGGCTATGGCGATGAAGAAAT
>CANJCG010000122.1 GCA_947472655.1 Actinomycetota bacterium | reverse complement strand
GTGATGCAACATTGACGCCAGAAGAAATTCTGATGAGTGAGTCGCAAGAACGCATGTGCGCTGTGGTTGCACCAGAAAACATTGATGCGTTCATGAAAATCATTCAGAAATGGGATGTGGAAGCTGTTGTCATTGGTGAAGTGACTAACTCTGGTCGACTCACCGTTGATTGGCACGGCGAACGCATCGTTGATGTGCCACCACGCACCGTTGCGCACGAAGGTCCAATCTATGAGCGCCCTTATGCCAGGCCCGATTGGCAGGATGCGTTGCAGGCTGATGCGCCAACTCCAGAGCGGCTTGCGCGGCCAGAAAATGCGTCGCAAATGCGGATGACGCTGCTCAAAATGTTGGCTTCGCCAAACCTTGCATCGAAGTCTTGGGTCACTGACCAATTCGACCGCTACGTTCTTGGTAACACGGTGCTTGCACAACCTGAAGATGCAGGGATGGTTCGCATCGACGAAGATTCAGGCCTTGGTGTTGCAATTTCAACAGACTGCAACGGTCGCTTCACCAAACTTGATCCATACACCGGAACGCAATTGGCGTTAGCTGAGTCCTACCGCAATGTGTGCGCATCTGGTGCGGTGCCGTTGGCAGTCACGAACTGCTTGAATTTCGGATCACCTGAAGATCCTGACGTCATGTGGCAGTTCGCCGAAGCAACACGAGGTTTGGCAGACGGATGTCTTCAACTTGGCATCCCAGTCACCGGTGGAAACGTTTCGTTTTATAACCAAACAGGAACCACGGCGATTCTTCCTACGCCAGTTGTCGGTGTCCTTGGAGTTATCCAAAACGTAGAACTGCGCACGCCGATTGCTTGGAAAAATGATGGTGAGTTGATCTTTGTTCTAGGTGACACTCGTGACGAATTTGCAGGCAGTGAATGGGCAAACCATATGCATCAACATCTTGGTGGATTGCCGCCAAAGGTTGATCTTGAGCGAGAGCGCAGTCTTGGTGAAGTACTGGTCACTGGATCACGCGAAGGCATCTTGAGTGCTGCGCACGATGTGTCCGATGGCGGGATCGTGCAAGTAATTGTGGAGATGGCCCTGCATTCGGGTATCGGTGCACTCATCACAATTCCGGAAGGCATGGATCGGTTTACTTTCTTGTTTAGCGAGTCGGCAGGTCGCGCAGTTGTTGCTGTTTCGCCTAATGAGGTGCAGCGCTTCTCTGCCTTGTGTGCAGCTAAAGAGTTACCAGTTACCCAAATTGGCATCGTGGATTCAACAGCTGGATTTGCCTCGCAAACCCAGGTCGTCAAGATCGCGGATATGTTCACCTTGACCTTTGCTGAATTGCACGAAGCCCACACCAAGACATTGCCGGCGTTGTTCGCGTAATGCCGACCGCGATTGACAGATTCTTGGCGGCTCATGATGCTGGGGAAATTGCAGATCGGGAAATCATGAAAGAAGCCGTGAAAGACTCGCTAGCCGCACTAGTTGCACTTGCACCGGGGCGCAGCGTTGAAGTTCGTATTCCGCCCTTTGCGGCAGTGCAGGCGATTCCGGGGGGAACTCACCGTCGGGGTACCCCACCTGCAGTGGTTGAGACTGACCCAGTCACCTGGTTACTGCTGTGTTCGGGTCGATTGAGTTGGCAAGAAGCACGAAATTCGGGAAAGGTCCACGCAAGTGGTGAACGCTCTGACCTGTCGCACTGGCTACCGCTAAAAGTCGCGTAGGCTATGGCCGTGCGAGGTGACGGTCTACTAAACCATGACTTACTGCCAGGCGAGAAAGGCCCGCAAGATGCTTGCGGCGTCTTTGGGGTCTGGGCACCTGGTGAAGAAGTTTCAAAACTGACCTACTTCGGTTTGTACGCCCTGCAGCACCGCGGCCAGGAGTCAGCCGGCATCGCGGTAAGTGACGGCGGCAATATCACGGTCTATAAAGACATGGGCCTGGTTTCTCAGGTGTTCAATGAAGCCAGTTTGGAATCCTTACGCGGACACGTCGCTATCGGTCACACGCGATATTCGACAACGGGTGCAAGTGTGTGGGAAAACGCTCAACCGACGTTTAGGTCAACAGCGACTGGGCACATTGCGCTCGGCCATAATGGCAACATTACGAATACACCTGAACTTCGGGTACGCCTTCGTGAACTTTCAGAGGCCTCTGGCGAATTGCAATTAGGCGATCACATTCAGATGTCTAGCGATACTGACGTACTCACGAGTTTGATTGCTGCACATCCGGATTTGAGTATTGAAGAAGCTGCAAAACTTGAATTACCGCAAGTTCGCGGCGCCTTTTCGCTGGTCTTTATGGATGAGGATGCCCTTTACGGTGCCCGAGACCCCCAAGGGATCAGGCCACTCGTGCTTGGTCGCCTAGAAACCGGGTGGGTACTAGCAAGCGAAACTGCAGCACTCGACATTGTTGGTGCTGCATTTGTGCGTGAAGTTGAGCCGGGTGAACTCATCACGATTGATGAACAAGGGCTGCGCTCACAGCGTTTCGCGGATGCTGACCCCAAGGGTTGCCTCTTTGAATATGTCTATTTAGCTCGCCCAGACACCACCATTGCCGGACGTGGAGTGCAAGCATCTCGCGTTGAAATTGGCCGCCGGTTGGCTATCGAACATCCAGTTGACGCGGATCTTGTCATCCCAGTTCCAGAGTCAGGCCGTTACGGTGCAATTGGTTATGCTCAAGAATCGGGAATTCCATTTGCCGAAGGTCTCGTAAAAAATGCCTACGTTGGTCGAACCTTTATCGAACCGTCACAAACAATTCGTCAGTTAGGTATTCGGCTGAAGCTGAATCCATTGCGAGATGTCATCGCAGGCAAGAAGCTCGTGGTTGTTGATGACTCTATTGTGCGAGGCAACACGCAACGGGCTCTTGTGCGGATGCTGCGTGAAGCTGGTGCCCTAGAAATTCATGTGCGCATTTCTAGCCCGCCGGTGAAGTGGCCATGTTTTTACGGAATTGACTTCGCAACGCGCGCCGAACTTATTGCCAACGGACTCACGATAGATGAAATCTGCAACTCCATTGGTGCAGATTCACTGGGCTACGTGTCGCTTGAAGAACTTGTTGACGCAACGACGATCCCTGCCGAACGCCTATGCCGCGCCTGTTTTGACGGCGTCTACCCTGTGCAGATTCCAGATCCACAGGTAATGAGCACTCAAGTACTCGACGGGATAGAGCGTCGGGTTGTGGCCAGCAATGAGGCACAGGTGCTTCATAGGAATCAGGACGAACGTTCATGACCGGAGCTTCTTACGCGGCTGCCGGTGTCGATGTTGAAGCCGGCGAGCGTGCAGTCGAGTTAATGCGGGCATCGGTGAAAGCCGCGCAGCGTAAAGAAACAGTCGGCGATTTTGGCGGTTTTGCTGGATTGTTTGATGCGAGTGCTTTGCTCAAATACCGCCGGCCACTTCTTGCGACGTCGACCGATGGGGTTGGAACCAAGATCGCGGTAGCTCGCGCAATGGATATTCACGACACCATTGGCATCGACCTTGTAGCGATGGTTGTTGACGATCTGGTTGTGGTTGGTGCTGAGCCACTATTTATGACCGACTACATCGCAACCGGCTCAGTGAATCCAGAGCGGATCGCTGCCGTTGTTTCAGGCATTGCAAAGGGCTGCCAGCTCGCAGGATGCGCGCTTCTAGGCGGCGAAACCGCAGAGCATCCGGGTTTGATGGCGCCTGATGAATACGACGTTGCTGGGGCTGGAACTGGTGTTGTCGAAGCTGATGAATTATTAGGACCTGATCGAGTGCTAGCCGGGGATGTAGTCATTGCTATGGGCGCATCGGGCCTTCATTCCAACGGGTATTCCCTTGCTCGCTATGTGTTGCTGGGTGAAACTGGTCCAGGGCTTCATGCAAATATCGCAGAGTTTGGTCGCACTGTTGGCGAAGAAATGCTCGAACCTACTCGGGTGTACTCACTTGATTGCTTGGCTTTAGCTAAAGCGGTTGCGGTTCACGCCTACAGCCATGTCACCGGTGGGGGGCTTGCGGCAAACATTGCTCGAGTGCTGCCACCCACGTTAGCTGCGCAAATCAATCGTTCAAGTTGGCGGCCACTTCCTATCTTCGATCTCATCACGACAACGGGAAATGTTGCACGGCTCGAAAGTGAACGCACCTTCAACATGGGGGTTGGCATGGTTGCCCTGGTAAGTGCACAAGATGCAGATGCAGCGATCTCGTTTTTACAGGCTCGAGGCATTCCAGCCTGGGCGTGCGGTGAAGTACGCGTGCGGCACGATGGCGAAATGGGTGATGCAGAAGCTAAGGGCGGTAAAGGTGGGGCGGTCATGCTGCTTGGTGACTACCAGCGCTAGCTAGCGCTCGCTTTCTTCCTCTTCATCGTCTTCGTAATACTTGGCATACGGGTCTTCTTCGCCAGAATCTTCAGCGATTTCTTCCGCTGCAAATGAGCGTACGGGAACTTCGCTGTTGGCCAACTCTGCTTGGAGTCGATCAAAGTCAGTCTGTGGACCCCCGTATTTCAACTCACGGGCTACTTTTGTCTGCTTTGCCTTCGCACGGCCGC
>CANJCG010000121.1 GCA_947472655.1 Actinomycetota bacterium | reverse complement strand
CTCATGGCAGGTCCTCCTCCAACGCTATTGCCGCAGGAGGAAAGTCCGTATCAAGCATTAAAAGCGGGCGAAAACCCCAGTGCTGTTGCAGCACGCTATCCATCGAGTTCCCTTGCTTGGGCAACCTTGAGTGATCAAGCCTGGAATGAGAGCCGAGAGATTGAGTCCTACGCATTTGCTCGAGTGGGATATCACCGTGGACTTGATGCATTGCGCCGCAATGGTTGGAAGGGTCACGGCCCTGTGCCGTGGAGCCATGAAGGCAACCAAGGCTTCTTGCGCTGCCTGAAGTCTCTAGGACGCGCAGCAGCAGCAATAAATGAACAAGAGGAAGCCGAACGCATTTCTGCTTTCTTAACTGATTGCGATCCGAATATGCCTCGTGACTGATCGTTTACCTGTTGCTGTGATTGGCGCTGGAATGAGCGGCATCGCGTGCGCGCGTGTATTACATCATCACAAAATTCCGTTTCAGATTATTGATCGTGGTCGCGTGGTCGGTGGCCGAATGGCCAGTCGCACAATTCGTGATTCAGGGACGGCCTTTGATGGCCATATCACGGATATCGGTGCTTCGTACTTTACGGTTCAAGATCCGCAATTTGGCCTGATCGTGAATTCCTGGATTGAATCGGGTGTTGCCCGCGCATGGACCGACACCTTTCATGTTGCAACTCCAACAGGAATCTCAGGTGTGAGAGCGGGCACCATGCGCTATTCAGCAACTCAAGGACTGCGCTCCATCCTTGAACACCAAGTTCAAGGACTCCCTGAACATTCTGTAAAGCCATCCACTGAAGTGACATCATTGTCAGTCACTGATGGCATGGTGCTTGTTGATAATGAGAAATTTGGCGCAGCAGCATTGTGCTTACCTGAACCGCAAGCAAAAAAGTTTGTTGATGAGAATCTGATAGACATTCACAACACACTTGATGAAATCTCCTGGGATGCGGTTATCGCTGTCACCTCAGTTTTCGAAACAGAGCAACTACCGCAGTTTGATGGTGTCTTTGTCAATGAGCATCCGGTACTCACCTGGATTGCCAACGATGGACATCGTCGCGGCAACAACGATCCTGTCGTCGTTGCCCATGTTCACCCCGACCTCGCGGCGCTCCATCTTCTCGAGCCATCAGCAGTTATCCCCACTGTTATTGACTCTTTGCTGCCACTCCTTGGACTCATGAAACATCCGCAGTGGTCCTCGGCCATGCGTTGGACTTATGCCAAACCCACCTCTGCTCGGGCCGACCTTTGTTTTTTTGATGAAGAAGTTGGGCTGGGTCTCGCCGGTGATTCATGGGCAGGTGGCCCGAAGGTGGAGGCCGCGTGGCTTTCAGGTCATGCCCTTGGGCAGCAGATTTCTCAGTGGTGGCAAAAGTAAACCGAGCTATCTAGCGTTGAGTAATTGCAATATGCGTTTCGTCCGACTTGTCCCTATGTAAACAAGCGCAGTCACAAATTTGACCGTAAAGTCACAAAAACTTGCTGTAACTATTGCATCAGCGTCCCAATCCAGCATATGTTGTGTGACACAACATTTACAGATGTTTATGGCGTTGGGATAAGCAATGGTGAACGGAGTTGCGTCAAAGCCAAGGCAGAACGTTGCTCTTGGTCAAGGGGTGAGTGGCGGTGCCACACAGGCAGCTGCCGCGTTCACGTTTTGCATATATCGGGGCCTGCCAACAGTTGGCAACACTCTCGTCCTTGCTGGTCTCGACCACGAGTTCGATAACAATCTCCGAGGGAAGGATAACCCAGCCATTGTTGGGGAATCCGATTTCACGGAACCGAATTTTGAGTCATGCATGCATGAACAACAGTTCGGAAAAAAATATGAGTACGTTCTCTAACCCAAAAAGCGCAAGGACTCTTGCGAGGAAAGGACAGCATCGTATGTCCAAGAAGATATTTGGAGCAGTAGTCGGCCTAGCGGCAGCCTCATTGCTCATGACTGCGTGCAGCAGCAGTGACACTGGAAGCAGTGCCTCTTCCGCTCCCGCATCAAATGCAAATGCCAAAGTAGGTGTCATCCTTCCGGATGCTTCAACTTCGGCTCGCTGGGAGACAGCTGACCGGAAGTTCCTCGAAGAGGCCTTCAACAGCGCCGGCGTCCAGTTCGACATTCAAAATGCAAATGGTGACAAGGCAAAGTTCGCCACCATCGCTGATCAAATGTTGGCTAGTGGCGTCACTTCCTTGCTGATCGTTAACCTCGACAGCCCGTCAGGAGCCGCGGTAATCAAGAAGGCAACTGATCAAGGTGTGCCAGTTATCGACTACGACCGACTCACTCTCGGTGGCGGAGCTAGCTACTACGTGTCATTTGACAACGTGGCTGTCGGCACCAAGATCGGTGAAGGTCTGGTTACTTGTATGACCAATAACGGCAACAAGACAGGTCCTGTTGCGCTGCTCAATGGTTCACCTACGGACAACAACGCCACGTTGTTCAAGCAGGGTTATGAAACTGCCATCAAGGCTGCCGGTTACACAATCGCCGCTGATCAGGCTGTTCCTGATTGGGATAACACGAAGGCTGGCACCATCTTCGAGCAGATGTACACCAAGGCTAAGGGTGACTTTATTGGTGTAGCTGCAGCAAATGATGGTCTTGGTGGGGCAGCTATCGCAGTCCTCGGACGTAATGGCCAAGCTGGAAAGATCCCAGTAACCGGTCAAGACGCAACCGATGAAGGTTTGCAGCGTGTGCTCTTGGGCACTCAGTGTATGACGGTCTACAAGGCCATCAAGGCTGAAGCTGCCGCTGCTGCTGAACTTGCAATCGCACTCAGCAATGGCGATACCGCTGCTGCCGATGCACTTGCAACCGGCTCAACCTCTGACAGTCAGGCTGGAACCTCAGTCAAGTCAGTGTTGCTCGTTCCTCAGTCGATCTTCCCTGAGAACGTCAAGGATGTTGTTGCAGATGGCTACACCACTGCGGCAAAGATCTGCACCACGGCAAAGCTCAAGACTGCCTGCACGAAGTACGGCGTTCAGTAATAATCAGTAAATCAACGGTGGGGGTAGGTAGTCCTTCCCCCACCGTTGCTCTGTTTACATGAAAGACTTGACTCCAGTCCCATAAGCGAGCTGCAACGAAAGGTGATCGATGTCTGACCAAAGCCCGATCCTGCAACTTCGTGGGGTTAATAAGAGTTTCGGTCCTGTACAGGTGCTGAAAAATGTCGATCTCAATCTGTATGCAGGCAAGGTCACTGCGCTGGTGGGAGACAACGGCGCAGGGAAAAGCACCTTAATCAAGGGCATCGCGGGTATATATCCTTTTGATTCCGGTGAGTATCTGTTTGAGGGAAAGCCCGTACATATTTCAGAACCTCGACAAGCTAACTCGCTTGGTATCGAGGTTGTCTATCAAGATCTAGCCCTATGCGACAACCTCGATGTGGTTCACAACATGTTCCTGGGGCGTGAACAGTCCAAAGGGCTGGTTCTGGATGAGATAACGATGGAACGGCGTGCTAAGGAGACGCTTGCAGGTCTCTCGGTTCGCACCTTGAAGTCGGTTCGCCAACAGGTATCGAGTCTTTCAGGCGGTCAGCGTCAAACTGTTGCCATCGCTCGAGCAGTGTTATGGAATTCAAAAGTCGTCATTCTCGATGAACCCACTGCAGCGTTGGGTGTGGCCCAGACCGAACAAGTATTGAACTTGGTAAGGCGGTTAGCCGACAACGGGCTGGCTGTCATCATAATTTCGCACAACATGAATGAGGTGCTCCGAGTCTCAGACAATGTTGCCTGCTTGTATCTGGGTAACCTCGCGGCGCAGGTGCCAGCTGAGCATCTCACTCACAGCCAGATCGTTGAACTCATCACAACGGGGCGTAGCGGCGAGATGGGACTTCATCCAGACGTGCTTCACGGGGCAGCACTATGAGTGTTCAAGTGACTGAAGTGGATGATCCTGAAGCTGGCGGTATCGGTGATGCATTGCTCGATTATTCACGCCGGGTGCGCGGCGGTGAGGTGGGTTCGTTGCCTGCAGTCTTGGGGCTGATTGCACTCGTTGCGTTGTTTAGCATCCTGCAGGGTGACACTTTCTTTACTGCACTGAATTTCGCAAACTTACTGAATCAAGGCACCGCAATTATCGTCCTGGCGATGGGACTTGTCTTCGTCCTACTCCTAGGTGAAATTGACCTTTCCGCTGGTTTTGCTGCGGGTACAAGTGCCGCGGTGCTGGGGGTAACCCTGACAAAGCATGGCTGGGTTTGGCCGTTGGCTTTACTGGCAGCGCTCGCGACAGGCATTTTGATTGGGTTTCTCATCGGACTGCTTGTTGCGCGCCTTGGTATCCCATCCTTTGTCGTCACACTTGCCGCGTTCTTAGGACTGCAAGGCGTGATGCTGCTGATCATTGGTGAGGGCGGGACAATCCCAATTCAAAGCGACATCTTGTTAGCCGTTATGAACAAGAACATGCCGGTGTGGGGCGGTTGGTTGCTCTGGGCAGTCGTGGTTGCCGGCTACGCAGCAATCTCATTACGAGCAATATTGAGCCGCAGACGCATCGGTCTAGCAGGTTCAGCAACG
>CANJCG010000120.1 GCA_947472655.1 Actinomycetota bacterium | reverse complement strand
GCTGCATCAACCATCGCCATTCCGTCCCATTCATTTGGACGGTTGCGGTCAATTGGTCGAGGAATAACGGAGGCGCGCGGCGAATTCACATAAGTCGGAAGAGTTGAAGGCACGGCTTCCCATGAATCCTCGTCATCCCAAGCGTTCCAGTTTTCCCATTCATCTTCGACAGTTGCAGTGACGGCTACTGCAGGAACTTCTGGGAGCGCCTGTGGTCGGCGGTTTCGAACGGGCTCAGCCTGAGTAGAGCGAGTGACCTTCATGGATGTGCGCTGCGAAGCTGTCATTGCTGTCGCCACAATAAATCCCGCGACGAGTGCCGCCATAATCATTGGCAACCACTTTGGTGCCATCGAGCCAATCGCCATCAACAAGGTGACGGCAAGTAACGCAGAAAGCGATCCAAGAACAATGGTTCGGCGCTGCGCGGCGCTGGCTTGAGCAGCGGCTTTGCGTGAGGTTTGGGTCGTGTGTTGAGCCGCCAAATCTTCCTCTGCGCTCGGCGTACCTAAGGAACGCATTGCAGTGCTGAATCTGGTGGTTGACCGAACTTCGCTCACCTGATCATGCCGGCGAAGCCACATCGGAATAAGAACGGCAGCCCAAAGAGCGATGATCACTAGATAGATCAACCCGGTCACGATCCGTACGTTAATCCCCTAAGCACGGGACAAGTTGGAGGTGATGGTTCTGGCATTTGGCGTGTCGCGAATTTTTAGGTATACGTCATCGAGCTTGCGAAGCTCTCCAACTGGACAAAACCCCTTGCGGGCGTTCGCCTGAAACGATGGCATAGCAAATGTGGTCGCGCCAATCGCCGTCAATATGCAGGTAGGAACGTCGCAAACCTTCTTCTGGAATACCAAGTTTTTCTACTACGCGGCGAGAAGCAGTGTTTTCTGGGCGGATGTGAATTTCAACGCGGTGAAGTTCAAGTTCTTCAAAGCAATAGTCCAATGCCATCGCCACGGCTGTCGGCATAATCCCCCGTCCAGCAACCTTTTCATCGATCCAATAGCCGATATACGCCGAGCGCATCGATCCGTAAGAGATCCCGCCGACCGTCACCTGCCCAACGAGCTCACCGTTGTAGGTGACCACCCAGGGCAAAACCTTGCGAAGCCGGGCTTGGCGATGCAGGGTCCGCACCATCACGCCGAAGGTTGCCGGAACTTCACCCGAGTGCAGCCCCTCTTCTGGCACAGTGGCTTCCCACTGCTGCAGCCAAGCCAAGTTTCGTTGTCGAACTTCACGCCAGACCTTTGCATCGCGCTGGCGTATCGGGCGAAGTCCTACTTCACCCTCAAAGAGTTTCGCTTGCCAGGTCACGTGAGGGTGGCGACGTACTTTTGTAGCCAGGCACGCAAATCTGGGCCAAGATCCTCACGTTCAGCAGCCAGCATGATGTTTGCCTGCAGATATGAAAGACGATCACCCGTGTCATAGCGGCGACCGCTAAACACCACACCTCGAACTCCGCCGCCCGCAGATTCAGGCATAGCAGCCAGCACCCGGAGGGCATCGGTGAGTTGGATTTCTCCCCCAGCCCCGGGGGCAGTGTTACGAAGCACCTCAAAAACTGCTGGGTCCAAGAGATAGCGACCGATAACGGCCAGCGAGCTTGGCGCCTTGGAGATCTCTGGTTTTTCAACCAGATCAGTTACATGCACGACATCACCTTCGGACGTCGATTCAACTGCCGCACAGCCATACAACGAGATCGCTTCGGCCGGCACTTCCATGAGGCAGATAACAGAGCCACCATGCTGCTCGCGAACTTGCATCATCTTGGGCAAGATCGGATCACGTGGATCGATGAGGTCATCGCCAAGGAGAACGACAAACGGCTCGTCGCCAACATGGTTTTCGGCAACAAGTACAGCGTGCCCCAAGCCCAGCGGATCGCCTTGACGGACGTAATGAATACGAGCGAGCTCAGTTGGCTCGATTACTTGGCCAAGACGTTCTGAGTCACCTTTACGCTCTAAAGCCTGCTCGAGTTCAAAGTTGCGGTCGAAGTGATCTTCTAGCGGACGCTTGCTGCGTCCGGTAATGAAAAGCACGTCTTCCAAACCAGCAGCAACGGCTTCTTCCACCACATACTGGATTGCTGGCTTATCAACCACAGGCAACATCTCTTTGGGGGTTGCCTTAGTTGCGGGTAGGAACCGGGTACCAAGACCTGCGGCAGGTATCACTGCTTTACGCACCACGTTGGACATGGGTACGACCTTAGCCGGCATCCATACGGCACCATGGTTCTGTGGGCATAAATTCAAGTCAGGAGTCGGATCGCAAAGCGATCATTCGACGCCGCCTCCGCGATGCCCGCGCCGTCCAGGCTCCATTCGAGCGAATGGAAGTGGGGCATGCCATCTCACATGGCGTACTGGAGGTCCTGAATGCATCACTGCCAACATGCGTAGCAGCCTACTTCTCCACTGCAACAGAGCCAAGCACGGATGAACTCCTGGAGTCGTTATGGGCTCGCGGTATTCGCGTGTTGACTCCTCGGGTTCACGATGACGCACTGCAATGGATTGACACTTCATGGGACTCAGTTACCCAGATCGGGGCTTTTGGTATTCGTGAAGTCCAAAGCGAACAGGTAGCAGACCTTCAAGATGCCCAAGCCATCGTGATTCCTGCACTTGCAATTGATCCAATGGGATTTCGACTTGGACAAGGCGGTGGTTTCTATGACCGCGCTCTCGCCGAATTTATTGACCCACCATTGTTGATAGCGGTGGTGCATGATCGAGAAGATCTTCTAGACATTCCCGTGGAATCACATGATGCGCGCATGGATGTCATTGTGACTGAACTTCGTATTCGTTACATCACACCAACGCAGAAGTGACTGTCCACGTCAACCAAAATGCGAGAACACACAGCATGACCATTGTGGTGATAAAGATCCAAAAATCAGCCCGTTGTTGACGCCACAATTCGTTGCTTTCCCAAGCAAACCCAGAAAATGTTGTGAGTGCTCCACAGAAACCGCTGCCTATAACAACAACCAGCGTTGGGTTGTTTAGGCCAAGGACGATTCCAAGAAGTGCTGAGCCAAAAATATTAACGACAAGAAGTCCCAGCGGAACTCGACTCGTTGCCGATTTCTCCGTCACCACTCGATCAATGATGAATCTCAGAGGTGTGCCAATCCCTGCACCCAATGCGATCCAACCTACCGCCGCAAGGTTCATGGCATACCCACTGTTGCTAGGAAAGCCCGCACCCCAAGTGGCACCGCGAGTAGCCCTGCAATCAATGTGATCGCGATGTAACTCAACGTCATGAATGCACCATCACTGGTGACCACTATTTCGGCGGCAAACGCAGAAAATGTGGTGAATCCACCCAGCACCCCGGTAATTAAAAATGGCTGAAGCAACGGCGCGTGATTTCGGCTGCGCAGATAAGAAAACAGGAAGCCAATGGCGAAGGCGCCGACCACATTAACGATCAATGTCGCCGCAATAATCGGTAACCGATCTGTTCCAAAAGCCTGTGCAATGGCATATCGAGCTAGGGATCCGAGCACCCCACCAAGGGCTATGACAGCCAACACTCGAGGAGGAAAACGGCTAGTCACGCCTGAAACCCTAGGCCTCTAGCCCCTGATTTGGCCCTTGGCTCCAGCGCCGGGCACAATTGGCTTCTCATCAGTACGTTCAAGCAGGCCCGGAGGATCAGTGCCAACCTACGAATACTCATGCTCTAGCTGCGGCGCGGAGCTCGAGGTTGTGCAGAAAATGTCTGATTCAACCCTCGTGGACTGCCCAGAATGCAAGGAACCTACCCTTCGCAAGTTATTCAACAACGTTGGCGTGATGTTCAAGGGTTCCGGGTTTTATCGCAATGACTCTCGTAGTAACTCAGGCAGTTCAGACTCAAGTTCAAGCACTAGTGCCACCAGCACTCCCAGCACGAGCACACCGAGCACACCGAGCACAAGCACTTCAACTCCATCAACCTCAAGTGGATCCAGCAGTTCAACAACTTCATCCAGCAGCAGTTCTTCTTCAGGCTGACCTGTGGATAAGGGTTTTCCTAACCCGCTGCCTTCTGCATACGCTCATTGAATGGGCCCACTGCCAAATTTGGCTTCGCAACTTCGCATAACCATGGCTCGATACCGGCGAATTTTGGCCGCCTGCTGCGCGGGCCTAGCTAGCTTGTTCACTCTGACTCTTTTTCTAGGAACAACTGATCAGGTCGCATCGATGGGTGCGTCTCGATCAATCCTTCACACCCTGAGAATCGATGAAGTGGCCGTACCGATTCTGCTTATTAACGAGCAACTTGCGCAGGCTGTAGAACCGGGTAGCTACGTTCAGTTGATCGAAATTATTGATGGCGAAGCGCCCAATGTGATCGCGAATCGCGCCCGAGTGGTGAGTAAGGGCAATACTGGCGGAACCTTCAGCCAGAGCAGCGCCTCACTCATAGTGGTTGCCGTACCGATCCAAGAATCCGTTCGAGTGGCTGCTGCTGGTGCCCTGGGTTCCCTTACTCTTGTCATGCAGCCTGACATCACTTAAGGGGAACACCATGCTTCAGGGTTTTAAGACGTTTGTACTTCGTGGCAATGTCATCGATCTCGCTGTTGCGTT
>CANJCG010000119.1 GCA_947472655.1 Actinomycetota bacterium | reverse complement strand
CGCTTGAAAATTCGCATGCGCGATGGCGATAAGACTTCGCCACTAGCAACGCTGAATGGCACGTTGTGCGCGATGCCACGCATCATCGTTGCTATTTTCGAAAATCATCAGCAGGCCGACGGCTCTGTTCGTATCCCAAAAGCCTTGCAGACTTTCCTTGGTGGAAAGACTTCGTTCACCCCACCTGCCTAATCTGTAACCCAAACGGAAGGAGAGAACGCAACGTGACTTCCTTCGACGCTGCTGCTTTGGACACCATCGAGTTCCCGCATCTCATCGCGATCGATATCGATGGCACCCTCATTCCTGAAGACGGCGTAGTGCGCCATCGAGTGATTCAGGCTCTCGAAGCAGTGCAGGCCGCCGGCGTCACGGTTGTGCTCTCTACTGGTCGATCGCTCAGCACTACAAGCCCAATCGCGCGGGCTGCGCATCTCGATGGCTGGCTGGTCTGTTCAAACGGCGCGATTCTGGCAACTGTTGAACCAGAAACAGTGATTGAAGCCGTCACGTTCAAACCCAAAGATTTCATTGATCAAATGTTGCCGATGTTGCCCAACGCGATCTATTCAGTAGAAGACCAATGGGGAGTGCTCAACACCAACGTTGCTTTTCGTGGGGGGCCGCTAGGTATGGCCGTGCGTGAACTGCCCCTTGAACTCATTCGTGAACTTGATGCTGCTCGTCTGGTCATCCGCAGTGAGGAACATATGGAAGAAGGCTTGGGTCATATCGTCGAAGCCCTTGGATTGCATGAAGTGCAGTTCGGAGTTGGCAAAGTCGCCTGGCTAGATATCGGCCCCAAAGACCTCAATAAGGCCTACATGCTGAAGCAACTCTGCACGCGTCTTGATTTGAATCCAACACGATCCATCGCGATTGGTGACGGTGACAATGACATCCGCATGCTGGAGTGGGCTGGCCTCGGTGTTGCTATGGGTAACGCCAGCGACCATGTGAAGACTTTTGCCAATGCTGTTACGCATGCAGAGCCTGGCGTTGGTGTCGCTGAAGTGCTCGAGGCAGTTGCTCACCGCGCCAACTAATGGAAAAGTTGCCATACCCGCTCGCTCAAGGAGATTTGATGAAGTCAACCCGCATGATCGCACTTATTTCCGTCGCAACCTTGGCCTTGGTTGGCCTGACTTTCACTTCGGCAGATGCCACTACTTGCGCTGTCTCTAAAAATCAGGATGGCACGATTAAGGGTGTCTTGTGCGCCAACGGTCAGCCAAACGAGAAGGCGAAGAGTTATTTGCGGGCCGCAACTCCTGCAACAATGAAGCTCACGAGTAAGCCAACCGTGACTCAAATCAAAAAAGCGATGTGCACAGACTCCACCACTTCAAAGGCCACAGACTCGATGTTGGGTAATGCGGTCACTTTTCAAGCTGCCCAATTCAAGTGGACCAAGTCAACGGTGAATCAGGCTGATGCACTTTTAGTGAATAGCAGCTACTGCAAATAGCCGGCATGCTCACGTCGTTGCGAAACGGGACACCAACCAGACATGTCCACCAAAGGGTATAGTTCATTAAGTTCATTTGGTGCACGCTCCAGCAGGGAGATTCATGGTTCGCAAACGCTGGCGCATTAAGAAAACCATGGTTGTTCCAGCTCAATGGAACGGTTCTGTTGAACATTTCTATCATTTCTTTTTCGGCTACTTCATGCCGCTTGTCCTTTGGCAGGAGAAAACTGGGATATCGGATTTTGCCGTTCGCAACTGTGGCCCGATGAACCCTTGGTTCGAATTGTTGAGAGAAAATTCTGAGCTCGAATTCATGCCACCTGGTGTCATGCTTCAGCGTGTTCTCACTCGTCGTCAGGAAATGCAGATCCTTCGAGGCTGGGATGATCCTCTGCGATTTCATCGGAAGTCCCTAGAAATCTTTTCGACAACAGTGCTAAACAGAGTAGGCATCGATTCGCGCAGTGCTAATTCCGGACAAAAGCGCATAACTGTTCTCGACAGAACTCCTAGCCCTGCATTTTTTCTTGCATCAAAGTCCGAGGTGCATGCTTCCGGAGCAGACTGGCGCTCAATGCCAAATACTGAACGCATTGCTGACGCGCTCAAGGATCTTGGCTCGGTCACGCTCGTCGATGCGGCCGCGATGTCACCCGCTGACCAAGTGCGACTATTCGCGCGAACTGATCTACTCGTTGCCCAGCACGGCGCCGGCCTTTCAAATATTGTGTGGCTACCAACCGGGGCCGCAGTGATTGAAATTAAACCCCCGCTGGCGCCAGTGATCAATGAGATTTTTGCGAACCTCGCCGCCAGCAGAGCTATCGATCACGCATCTATCGACCAAGATGATGAGCATGCGGAGGTTAACCCACAGTTGGTGCACGAGATAGCTGTCGCATTGCTTAGTTCGGCTGGCGATTCGATTCCTACCGCGTCAGGGAAACTACCTATCCGGCTAATTCGTCAGTTACCTCGACGGCTCTAGTTCACGGAATTACGAGTACTCATGGGTCACAAACAACTGAACTGGCTGACGAATAGGTCGGTCATCATGGGCGCGATCCTGATCTGGTCGATTCTCCTGCTGGGCTTGTCCTACAAGGTTGGCATCCAGCATGATTTCGGCTACTACTTGCACCACTGGGAACTTGTGCGAGATGGCCTGAATCCATGGATGCACAATGAAACTTTCCCGCCGAACACCTACGGGCCTATTTATAATTTATTGGCATATTTAGTTCCGGTTCAGCAGCTCTTACCCAAACTAGTACTGACTCTGGCTTTTCTCATCGCAAATATTTCCCTGGTCTTACAGCTATTCCGAAACCGGCCAGAATTGAGCCGGGTGGCTGCTTACCTATTTCTCATTCCCTTGAACTTTTTGGTCATTAGTGTCGTCTCTATTTTCGGCGACAACGACTCCATGGTTGCGGCACTTATCGCCTTCGCCATGTTGGCAAGATTTCGAAACCAATTGGTAGCTGCTGGAATTCTGCTCGGTTTAGCAATGTTGTTAAAGTACTACCCAGCTTTGCTCATTCCCTTCTTCTGTCTCAACCAACGCCGTATCGTTTGGAAGCCAGCAATTGCAGCGGTGATCACTATCGTCATAGGTGGGGTGCTGGCATGGCTGGCATGGGGAAGTGATTTTCTTTATTCGTTGACATTTGGTGCAACTCGAGAAGCCACTTATTTATCACCGCTATTTGCTATTAAGAGTCACTCAGCATTTGGTTCCAATGCAATTGATGACTTCTTTATTACTAACAACATGATCTTTGTGCTCATTGTCGCTGCGCTGGCATTCTTGGCTTCTTACAAGCTCAGGTTTACCTGGATAGAGGCCAGCACGACTGGCCTCTTCGTATGCCTTGTCACTTACAAGGTCGGGCATGCCCAGTTCTATCTTGCCTGGATTGTTTTACTTGTAGGGCTGTTAATTCAAGGCGACCGCAAAGGCAAAAACTTGGTTTATGCATTCTTGCCATTTGTTGGACTTATTGAAGCATTCCAATTCAGTTATTTCATGCGATCTAATCAGTTTTGGGATCCTACTCTGCCCATAGATGAAAATATCGGCTTCGCTGTCTTGGGTTTAGGGCTCGCGACTCTTGGGTTTATCTACTTCAGCCCACACATGAGGAAGGTCAGGGCTGACTCGACTTGTGGTTCGGCGAACCTGAATTCCTAAGCTTGGATTCCTTCTTCAGTACCGGTTAGTCGAGTATAAAACCTCGATGCCACAAAAAGTGCTGCTAGCGGCGCCACCGTACGATTGGCATTCAACTACTTAGAGTTTTCTCCATCGCTGCATCTCATGACTTAGCACTGCTTACGAATCTTTAGAAAGCACGGAATTTCGGCTCGAGTTCACTATCTTGTCGCGGTCCTCCTTCGGTTTCAGTAAATTGGAGGCCAGCCTTTCTCAGAACTCCGCTCCAGTGTCAACCAATGCGCCGGCAGTAAATCTTGCGTTTGAAGTTCGCGATTGGTAAACCAAGGCCTAGGTGCCACAACCACGCGATCTGGTCCGGAAATCCAGGCTCCCCACCACCCAAATGAACTATTGCTGATCACAAATGCCGATCCTTGGGATAAGCGAGCAAGCACATTCATTGGCGCCTCGTCTGGCTTCGCTAAATCAACACATGCATCTGGCAGGGCAAGAGCGAACTCTTCAGCAGTGTTTTGATCATCGCTGAAAATTACCGCGGGAAAGTCGCCGACCAAGCTCCGTGTGATTTCCAGACCTCTGCGGTAATACTCAAAATCACAGATTCCATGAAATTCATGAGTGTACGGATCGAGGTAATCTCCACGCCGTACTTGAATACCTATGAAGTTTGAGTCCTGTAGCCCTGCGACCTGAACTGAAGGTCCAAACCCAGCTTTTATTGAGTTGCGGACCTGATCTGCAATTGAGACAAAGTATTTTTCGGATTGAAAATACCCGTGCAATGACAATCCTGACGTGACATGTTGAATACCCTCATCGTATGCAAATGAATGTTCAGCAAATGAAACCCTTCTGGGCACTTCCCCGCTCTGAACAACATCATCAGAAAGCAATGAAGCCAACGCAAATTCCCGAGGCGTCGCGTGCCGAATGAAATCGCTGGTATTGAGTTCTAGGGTGACTCCAAGCCTG
>CANJCG010000118.1 GCA_947472655.1 Actinomycetota bacterium | reverse complement strand
AGCTTCGCAACGTCACCAACTACGACGGCAATGGTCTGGTGCCAGAAAAGGTCAGTTTCAAGCCAGGTTCAACACCTAACGGCAACATGGCTGATTGCACCTGGTTCATGATTGCTAAGGGTGATCAGTTGGTACCTGATAGCAAGCCAACTTGTGGTGCAAAGTACATCAACACCACTACTGGTGCAGTAGTACAAGGCTAAACAAAGCAACACATAAGAAAACGGCGGGTGGCTTTGGCTGCCCGCCGTTTTCTTGTTCAGTTCAGTTATTGTGGCGACCCCGTCGGACTCAGGAAATATTGCGTAGCGGGTTCGAACGACAGCTCGGCACCCGCTGTTTCTTTCGTGGCAGCGATAGCGCACCATTCACCTGTGAAGTTTTACGGAGTAGTAGCCGCCGGAGTCGCTTGCGCGCTGTCGTTAGTTGGGTGCGCATCATCTGCAACTACGACTGGGTCATCTGCATCGCCAACGCCATCACGCACGTGTGGTCCACTCGTTGGTGTTACAGACTCCACGATTACTTTGGGAGTGGTCTTTCCTAAAACTGGCCCTGCGGCAGAAATTTTTGAAAACTTTGATAATGCTGCTCAGTTACGCATTAATGAAATTAATGCGAAAGGTGGGATCAACAGCCGCAGAGTCGTGCTGAACACCTATGACGATCGAAATGATGCCAAGGCCCAAAGTTTGGTTGCTCAACAAGCTGTCAAAGATGGCGTCTTTGGATTACTGGCTGCATCGCAGCAGCAATCGATGTATGCGGCTCTTAAGCAAGCAAATATTCCAGTTGCAGGCATACCAAATCTTCCGCCGTACGCAACGGACTTAAATGTGTTTGGTGTATCTGGTGCGTATTCAACTGGCTACACCACAACTGCGGCTGCACAGCGCTTACGTAAAATCAAAGCGAAGCAAATTGCGACCGTGAGTTTGAAGTCACCCGGTGCGCTGAGTTCGGCACGCGGGTTCGTTGCCACGTTGAGTTCGCAGGCCTTAAGTCAAGCCCTGCCAATCCAAACTCTTGATGCCGTCAATTCCAGCACATTTTTGATTGCCCAAAAAATTAAGAAATCCGAAGCAGACGCGGTGAATGTCATCTCGCTGGTTGAAACTGGGGTGTCCTTGGCTCGTTCCTTGAAGAGTCAGGGTGCACGAAAGACGACTGTGCTCATAAATGGACTTATTGACCCAAAAACGATCAACAATGCGAATGGCTCCCTAGACGGTGCAGTTGCAGCGGCTGACGGATTCGTGCCGCTACAACTCAATACCCCCGAAGTGAAGCGTTATGTTGCTGGGATGGCGCAGGCTGGCCTCAATCCATATTCAAATTTTGCGCCTCTTGGCTACATCGCTGCTGATCTCATGATTGAGGGATTAACCTCGGCCGGTCAGTGCCCCACGCGCCAAGATTTCATCCGAATTCAGCGTGGAGTGACTGATTATGCCGGCGGTAACCTGCTGCCAGGCCGGATTTCCTTTGCTCCAGGAGTCACTCCCGATGGCGATCCAGCTCGCTGCATGTGGTTTGCCACGGTTCGAGGGAATTCGATCCTCCCCGACACCGGACCCACGTGTGGGCAGATCCTCAAAGTGCGGTGAACATGTGTTCATACGGGGCAGGGTCATAAGGTTTTTACTCAATGTGCAATTAAATGTAACCAATTAGGTCGATTCCCTTGACGAGCCTGCACGCTCTGCCTAGGCTCACGGGCTTAGTGAAAGAAGAGAATTAGGACAAATAAGCCGGCACCCCGGTTTTTTTACAACTAATTCCACAGGGGATACGACGTAATCCGTCCAACCCGCACACGGGCATTTTCAGCGATGTAGGGCTGAATGCCACCTTGTACTTTCCGGATCTGGCCATCGCCAGAACCGGTTTCGATCGGCCCTGACCAGGAGGATCCCAGGTGCTCAGTTTTGTTATTGCTGGCCTTGCCGTAGGCGCGCTTTATGCGATGTCCGCTATGGCATTGGTCATTACGTATAACGCGTCACGCGTCTTCAACTTCGCCCAAGGAGGCATGGCGTTCTTTCTCGCCTATTGCTTCTACTTCTTGAGCAATAGTGACACCGGGCTTGGCTGGAACTCATGGTTAGCTGCCGCCTTTGTCGTGATCATCGTCGGCCCACTCTTGGGACTTTTCCTCTGGTGGGTTCTCCTAGGTAAGTTGGGCGATCTAGCTCCGCTGACAAAGGTGGCCGTCATGATCGGTCTGCAGGTCGGTCTCGTAGCCGCTACCACATTGATCTTCGGTCACGATCCTGTGTATCTCGTGTATGGACCCGTTGGTGAACCTTCGGTGATCTTCTCAGTCTTTGACGTGAACGTCTCCAACGAGCAGTTCATCATCATCGTGACCGCTGCCATTGTTGCTCTTGGCGGGTACTGGGTTCTGAACAAGACCATGGCAGGCTTGATCACTCGTGGTTCAGTTGACTCAGAACTCATGACCGTGTTGTCCGGCACAAACCCTAAGTTTGTTGTCGCAGCGACCTGGGCAATCGGCACAGGAATCGCTGGCCTAGCTGGCCTGATGGTGCTTCCCAAGGTTGGTTTGAGCCCTGGTGGATTCGCTAACCTCATTGCAGCCTCGATGGCCGGCGCGGTGATAGGTAAGTTCACGAACCTGTGGCGTGCATTCTTTGGTGCGCTCTTATTGGGTATTACCCAAGAAGTTCTCGTTCTGTACTTGCCTTCAGACGGTCTCCTTGGAACCGCACTTCGCCCAAGCCTTCCATTCCTATTCATGGTTATCGCTGTTCTCATCTATAGCCGTAACAAGGATGTTCGCGCTGACACGCAAAAAGTTGAAGTTGCAGCGGTGAATAACGCCTACGAGGTTTCTCTTTCGCACTACCTCACAGTGATGCGTAATCCAAAGGGCCACTGGGATCGCTACGTTGGTTATGTCGTGCTCGTGCTAGTCATGGTTGGTATCCCAGTCATCTTCAATGATTACTGGACTGGTTTGATCGCGGTCGGCTTCTGCTACACAGTGGTCTTCTTGTCATACCGGTTGGTTACGGGTGAGGCTGGAATTATTAGTTTGGCCCAGATCAGTTTTGCCGGTATCGGTGTTGTCGCGGCAGCGTATGTGGTGAACAACGACACAGTATTTGGGTCAAAGGGAACAGTGCCAATCCTGCTCGCGATGCTGATAGGTGGCGTCGTTGCCGGCCTCACAGGCGTCGTAGTTGGAATGGTGTGTTTACCTCTTGGTCCGCTCTACGCAGCCATCGTCACCTTCGCCTTCGCATTGCTGGTTGACCAAGCGGTCTACACCCGTGATGAGTTTTCAAACTTTGGATCTGGACTTCCATTCGGTCGACCTACGATCTTTGGCATGACTTTGGATACACCTAAGTCGTTCTACTGGTTCGGCATGGTGGTGATGTTCATAGTTATGTTCATGCTGTGGTCGCTCCGCCGGTCAACAACTGGTTTGGTTTTCGCCACAATTCGTGCCAGCCGAGTTCGTGCAGCAACGTTGGGCTTTGATATTTTCGTGGCCCGCCTTGGAGTCTTTGCACTGGGTGCTGCCCTTGCGGGTGTTGGTGGATCGATGGTTGCCAGCTTCCAGCTCGTTGCATTCCCTAACGGATTCGTCATGGTTATTGGTTTAGTTTGGTTTGCTTTGGCTGTGGCTCAAGGAACCAGCTCGATGGGTGGCTTGGCAGCTGGCGGTTTGACCTTGCTCTTGATGCCGGCAATCTTCTCCGAGTTCTTGCCAGAACGCTTGGCAGACCTTCCAGTGCTGCTGTTCGGCTTGGTTGCTATCAATATGGTCGTTGACCCAATTGGTATTAACCCAGGTCTGAGAGCAAACTTCCGTCGCCTTGCAATCAAGATGAGTGGCGGATCCCTTCACGCTGATGGGCCGTCTGCCGACGAAAAATCCGAATCTAACGTTCCAGCAGGAGTGTGATCTGATGTCAACAATTACTAACACCACCCTTCGGGCTGATGCAGTAAGTATTCGCTTTGGCGGTGTACAAGCTCTTAACAAAGTCAGCATGGATGCGAATCCGGGTGAGATCACGGCGCTTATCGGTCCCAATGGAGCAGGTAAGAGCACGATGCTCGGATGCATGTCAGGCACGCTAGAGCAGAATGAAGGTTCAATTTTCATTGGGCAGTCTGACGTCAGCACGGCTTCGCCACAAAAGCGAGCGGCTCTGGCGATGGCGCGTACTTTTCAGTCGCCGCAGTTGGTTACTGAACTCACGGTTCGTGAACACGTGATTCTGGCAATGCGCGCCGGCAAACAGGTACGTGCTGGCAAGTTGGCGGCTATTGGAAACTTCGGTTTGGCTTTGATCCCATTCTTTTCCCGTGGAATCTCCAAAGCGGAAATTGACAAAGCTGATGAGCTGATTGTTGATCTTGGACTTGGAAAAGATCGAGAGAAGGGTCCTTCGGACCTAACTTTGGGCCAACGACGTTTGCTCGAGGTTGCGCTCTGTTTAGCAACAGATGCAAAAATCATGTTGCTCGATGAGCCATCAGCTGGTCTTGACCGCGCAGAAACTGAGCATCTTGGTGAAGTCATTAAGGCGCTAGCAAAGGACCGAAATATCACTATCGTTTTGGTTGAGCATGACTTGGAATTAGTTTTCGCTATCT
>CANJCG010000117.1 GCA_947472655.1 Actinomycetota bacterium | reverse complement strand
CCGGCCTGGGGTCTACCGCGTGTCTCCCCCGTCGCGCGGTAGACCCCAGACCGGCGCCCGGATTTATTTTCTCAAGGTCTCTTGAAAGGACCACACAGTGTTTGAGTCGTGTGCCGAGCTAGTGCGTGAATACGCTGACCTCGAGCTACAGCTAGCTGACCCATCTGTTCATGGGGATCAGGGACTCGCACGCAAACTAGGTCGTCGTTATGCCGAACTTGGTCCGGTGGTTTCGGCTTACCGCCAGTGGCTGGCTATCACTGATGACGTGGCTGCAGCAAAAGAATTGGCAGCAGAAGACGAAAGTTTTGCAGCAGAAATGCCAGCTCTTGTTGCAACGGAAGTAGAGGCAATTGAGCGCCTGACCACGTTGCTCCTGCCTCGGGATCCGATGGACGACAAAGATGTCATTGTTGAAATTAAGTCGGGTGAAGGCGGCGAAGAATCAGCACTCTTTGCTGGAGATCTTGCTCGAATGTATCTGCGTTATGCCGAACGCCGAGGCTGGCAGACCGAAGTGCTTGAAGCTGTTGAATCAGATATGGGTGGTTTCAAAGATGTAGCAATCGCGGTGAAAGCCAAGGGAGTTCCAGTGCCCGGTGAAGCCCCATTCGCTCGGTTGAAATTCGAAGGCGGCGTGCATCGCGTGCAACGAGTTCCCACCACTGAGTCACAAGGTCGAATTCACACGTCAGCCGCTGGAGTTCTCGTGCTTCCGGAAGCCGAAGACGTTGAAGTTGAAATTGATCAAAATGATTTGCGTATCGATGTGTTCCGGTCTTCTGGTCCTGGTGGCCAGAGTGTGAACACCACCGATAGTGCTGTTCGTATCACTCATATTCCTACAGGTGTTGTTGTTTCCTGCCAGAACGAAAAGAGTCAGTTGCAAAACAAAGAATCAGCCATGCGGATTTTGCGTGCGCGCTTGTTGGCGGCAGCTCAAGAAGCAGCCGCAAAGGATGCCTCTGACGCTCGGCGATCGCAGGTGCGCACCGTTGATCGTAGTGAGCGCATCCGTACCTATAACTTTCCGGAAAACCGCTTGAACGACCACCGCGTTGGCTTTAAGTCTCATAACCTTGATCAAATTCTCGATGGCGATCTCGATGCCGTTATTCAGGCATGCATCGATGCAGACAACAATGCCAAGCTCACATCTGGGGGATCGGTGTGAGCGTTGACATCGAGCGCACAAGCGGGGGTCGATCCACCGTGCGCGATGTGTTGTTCGATTGTGAACGTCGCTTAAACGCAGTCGGAATTCCTTCGCCGGGAGCCGATGCCGCGTGGATCGTTTCCTTTGCTCTAGGAATCCCACGCAATCGGCTCATCTTGCAAGACGATATCAACGATGAACAACGTGTTCAGATTGAAAAACTACTGACTCAGCGCTTATCTCGGGTGCCCCTTCAACACCTCTTGGGGTCTACCGGTTTTCGACGCATTGATCTTGCTGTGGGCCCAGGTGTCTTCATACCTCGTCCTGAAACAGAACTTGTCGCTGAAGCAGCCATTAGGGATTTGCGTGAGCAGCCCATAGGGTCACGGATTGCAGTAGATCTCTGTGCGGGTAGTGGAGCGATAGCGATCTCGCTTGGTATGGAAGTAGAAAATTCGCGCATACACGCAGTCGAATTCTCTGCAGATGCAATGCCTTGGCTCAATAGAAATGCAAAGTCACACGAAGATGCACTGAGCGCTCTGGGCTCTCGAGTTGTGGTCGTTGAAGATGATGCCGAACATGTTGCTGACGCAGGACGACCGCTTGCGCGCTTGGCTGGTCAGGTTTCAGTCGTCGTCAGCAATCCTCCTTACATTCCAGATTCGATGATTCCGCGCGAAGTCGAAGTTCGCGACCACGAACCCAAGATGGCCTTGTACGGCGGCGAAGATGGCATGAATGTTGTGCGTGGTGTATTGCGAACAGCTGCGATTTTGTTAGCGCCCGGTGGGCTACTCGTCATTGAACATGCAGATGTGCAAGGAAGCGACGCTGGAATGCGCGGAGTACCGGGAATCACTAAAGCGATGATCTCAGATTATGAAATCGCGGCGTTGACCGATATTCCTGCAGGAACTCCCGTCTATAAAGATGTTTCTGATCGCATCGATCTCAATGGACTCCCGCGTTTCACGATCGCTCGCCGGGTGTAATTCACATGTTGACGCTGACTTGTGAGCTGGGAGTAACCCGTGAAAGAGCAATCGCTGCGGCAGTGAGTGCAGTCAAACGCGGTGATCTCGTCTTGTTACCGACAGAGTCGGTCTACGCGCTTGCTACCGATCCTTTTTCTCGCCGAGGCGTGGCGGCTCTTTTGCTCGCTAAACAGCTACCAGCTGGATCACCTTTGCCCTTAATGGTCCCAAATGCATTGACAGTTCAGGGCATCGCTGCGGGAGTCACTTCCGTGGCTAAGTCACTCATGCAGGCTTTCTGGCCAGGGCCTTTGACTTTGCTCTTGCCTGCCCAGCCATCCCTTGCCTGGGATTTACCAGCGGGGCTTCCTGTGACCGTAAGGATGCCGATTCATCCCATCACCTTGGCAATATTGGAGCGCACCGGGCCGATGATCGTTACTTCGGCTAACGCTCCAGGCCAGTTAGCGCCGCATTCATTTGCTGAAGCCTTGATCCACATGGGGGAGATGGCTTCCGTTGGGTTGGACGCAGGTCCGCTGAACGCTGATGAACCACCGAGCACTGTGATTGATGTGACGGGTGTGACGCCGAAAATCCTGCGGGCGGGTGCGTTATCCATCACATTGCTGCGCGAGGTCGTTCCAGAAATCGCAGAATAAGCATGCACTGTGCAAATTCGCTGATGTTCCTTTCAGGAGTCGCGCGAAAGGCGGCATAGACTAAGAGCTTCATCTTCACGAGGAGTTTCATGAGCGCCACGCCATTCTGGGGACCAGACTTCGATGCGCTTGCACACGAAGATCCTGAAATTGCCAATGTTTTGCTGGCTGAGTTGCGGCGCGTGCGCAGCGGCCTACAACTCATTGCTTCTGAAAATTTCACCTCACCAGCAGTGCTTGCAACTCTTGGTTCGGTTCTGAGCAATAAGTACGCAGAGGGATATCCCGGCAAGCGCTATTACGGCGGTTGCGCTGAAGTCGATATCGCGGAAAATATTGGGATCGCTCGGGCGAAGGAACTCTTCGGAGCAGAGCACGCCAACTTGCAGCCACACAGTGGCGCGAGTGCAAATATTGCTGTGTATGGCGCTTTCACGAAACCGGGAGACACCATTCTTGCGATGAGCCTGCCGCACGGTGGTCACCTTACGCACGGATCAAAGGTGAACTTTTCTGGCAAGTGGTTCAACGTGATTTCCTACGGCGTACGTCAAGACACTGAGCTGATCGACTACGACGAAGTTCGCGCACTGGCGATTCAACACAAGCCAAAAATGATTATTTGCGGCGCAACTGCGTATCCAAGACTGATTGATTTTGCTGCATTTCGTTCGATCGCCGATGAAGTTGGCGCAATCATGATGGTCGATGCTGCTCACTTCATTGGATTAGTTGCGGGCAAGGCAATCCCAAGCCCAGTGCCTTATGCAGATGTCGTCAGTTTCACGACTCATAAAGTGATGCGCGGGCCACGCGGTGGAATGATTCTTTGCAAGTCCGAGCATGCTGCAGCCATTGATAAGGCAGTGTTCCCAATGATGCAGGGCGGGCCGTTGATGCAAGCTGTCGCAGGTAAAGCCGTTGCGCTTAAAGAAGCCGCATCGCCGGAATATCAGGCATACGCAAAGCAAGTCATAGCCAATGCGCAAGCACTTTCCGCTGGTCTTGAGGCAGAGGGCATGCGCCCAGTGAGCGGTGGAACTGATACACATTTGGCGCTCATCGACCTGCAAGGTATAGGTGTTAACGGAACTGAGGCTGAAGCCCGTTGCGATTCAGCGCGCATCACACTAAATAAAAATGCCATTCCATACGACCCTCAGCCACCAGCGATTGCTTCAGGTATTCGGGTTGGCACTCCTGCAGTAACCACGCAGGGGATGGGCGTTGCCGAGATGAAGAACATCGCCGAAGTAATCGGGCAGGCAGTGCGCGATACAGATGGATCTCAGGCCCCGCAGATCGCTGAGCGAGTGAGCGAACTAACGAGTCGATTCCCGGCTTATCCGCGCCCATAGAGCCACATGCGCGAATATCTGCTCTGTCTGTTGGCCGCCGCGGCGGTCACGTACTTGACGACTCCAGTTGTTGAGCGGATTGCGCTGAAGTTTGGGTTTATCGCGGTTGTCCGAGATCGAGATGTGCATGCTGAACCAACGCCGCGTCTTGGCGGCTTGGCAATGTTTCTTGGTTTATTGACGGGATTGTTGCTCGCCAGCAAGTTGCCGAAGATGGGTTCCGTGTTTGGCCAAGCTGATACCCCGATGGCGTTGCTCTCGGGCGCAACGGTGATCGTGTTGTTGGGAGTTATCGACGACAAATGGGGTCTTGATGCCCCGGTGAAACTTGCGGGACAAGTCCTGGCAGCAGGGTTAATGGCGGCGCAGGGGATCTCAGTGATTTGGCTGCCATTTGGTGGCACTTTCGTCGTTGACCCCGTCACGAGTGTTTTGTTAACAGTGATCATTGTGTTGGTCTGCATCAACGCAGTGAACTTCGTGGATGGACTCGAT
>CANJCG010000116.1 GCA_947472655.1 Actinomycetota bacterium | reverse complement strand
GCAGGCGACGCGGGCGCTCGTGAATATCCATGATGAGAACGAGCCTAGACCCCTGGGATCGTGGCTAACTGCGCTCGGGGGTTCGGGCAACAGGTGCCTGAACAAAGGCCAGCTGGCTTGGTGCGAGTGACGCCGTCGTGCAGGGCGTCTTCCACTAAGTCGGCTAAGGCCACCATGAAGTCTTCGTCAGTGCCAGGAGTGGGAACACGGATATACATGAAGTTGGCTTCTTCGGCCGTAGCCATGGCTTCGGTATCCAGATCCCAGAGCACTTCCATGTGATCGCTAATGAAGCCGATAGGCACGACGACGACAGCAGTTGTGTTGCCCTCGACTGCCAGTTGCCGGATCGCATCATTGATGTCTGGCTCAAGCCAAGGGTCGGATGGACGCCCGCTGCGTGATTGGAAAACCAACTGAAACGGTGGCTTGAGCAATGAGCTGATATTCACCATTTTCATGATGTCGTTCATTACTTCAACATGCTGACGCACATATTCGCCCGGGGCCTCGTGCGGTTCTGGACCAGAAGTCAGAGCAGAGTCTGTTGGAATTGAATGCGTAGTAAACAGCACTTGAATCGCATCGATCGCATGATTTTCAGTCAGCAAGAATTGCAAAGAGTCCAGCAGCACTTCGACACTGCGAGTGCGAAACCCAAGACGATTGCTATAGGGGTGCGCCATCGAGATCGACATGTCGATGGTGCCCAATTTATCCAAAGCAGTTGCAACATTCTCGCGGTATTGACGGCAACCACTATATGAAGAGTAGGCGCTTGTGCTGATTGCAAGAACGTTTTTACGTTCGTCGGCCTGCATATCTTCAATCGCATCGGTGAAGTAAGGCTTCCAGTTTCGGTTACCCCAGTAGATCGGTAGGTTCACGCCTCGATTTTTGAGTTCATGGCGTAGTTCATCGATTAAAGCAATGTTTTGTTCGTTGATTGGGCTGATGCCACCAAAACGAAAGTAGTGCTGACCAACAACTTCTAGGCGTTCCCTTGGAATATTTCGTCCTGCTGTGACATTTTCTAAAAACGGAATGACATCGTCGGGACCTTCTGGTCCGCCGAATGAAGCTAAAAGAATCGCGTCGTAACTCATTTCAGGCTAGCAACCCACGTAGCAGCATCAACGCGACGACCAGTGAAGAACGGAATTTCTTCTCGCACATGCAGGCGGGCCTTGGCTGCACGCAAGGTTCGCATCATGTCGACGATCTCATCAAGGTCATCTGATTCAAGTGCTAGCAGCCATTCGTAATCGCCAAGAGAAAATGCCGCGACGGTGTTTGACAAGATGCCGCTGTAGTCGCGTCCCATCATTCCGTGTTCGAACAACATTTCACGACGCTCATCATCAGGAAGCAAGTACCACTCGTATGACCGCACGAACGGGTAAACCGAAACCCAATCCTTTGGTTCTTTGCCAAGCATGAACGAAGGAACATGCGACTTATTAAATTCAGCTGGGCGATGCATGCCCATGCCAGACCAAGTCATCTCAAGGGATTGACCAAGTTCACTTTGACGAAGTTCGCGCAGTGCTTGCTGAATCATGTCTGCTGTTGGTGCATGCAGCCAGGTCATGACATCGGCGTCTGCGCGCAACCCGGAAACGTCATAAAGCCCACGCACGGTGATGTCGCGCTCGGCCCAACTCGCAAGGAGGTCATTAAATTCGCCCAGAGATGACTCATCCGGACCGAAAATGCGTTTAAACGTGGTCCAGCAGGTGTAACGAATGGTCTCGTTTGCCTCGCGCGCAGTGAGTTTTGGCTCAGAGGCAACCTTGGCGTCAGAAGTAGTCATGGCTTCAGTTTCTCACCTAGGAGATAGCGGCGTGCGCTTGGCTGACTGTGCCAGCAAGTCCATTGCCAGCAAGGCCTGCAATAGCAAGGGAGAGGCCGTCTGTAGTAGCGGCTGCAGCCTTGAGCTCAGCGACATTTGCCCGGTGGCCCACTCGAGGATGGAGCAGTGAGCCTGTCCACCGCGCAAGGTGAGTTTCATCAAAGGCTGGCATCGAAGCGCCCAGGAGGAGTTCTAGATCTGCATGGGCGATCCTTGCAAGATCGTCGAGGTTTTCATTGATCACGCCATCTCGCCCATAAGAAAGACGAACCACATGACGGCTAGGGCCAAAGGCGGTTCGAACCCATTCCCATTTCGCGGATGCGTGAGTGATGGCCTTAGCGTGAACCTTTGGTGTGCTGGGCGCGATTAATGCGCCAGAGCCAAGTGGATCTTCATCCAAAAGATTTGAACTGATCAGTGCAGCAAACACCACAACATCTCCGACATACAGCCTTGATAACGGCTGGTGAATCAACGGAACAGATGTGAGCACTCGTGCTGCATTTTTTGCGTCAAGGGCGACAACGACGCGATCTCCAACAAACTTCTGAGTGGCTGTTCTTACTTCCCAACCAATGTGACCGGCACTTTGATTTCGGCTGACATCAGTAACTGGAGAGCTCAACACGAGTTCAACATTTTGTGTTTCTTGAAGTTCTTGCACTAACGCATCAACCAAATTCGACATGCCGCCGGCCAAACCATTAACCGCCGCACCTGGAACGCCCGAGGATGAACGGATCGCAGCCGCAGCCTTTGACAGTCCGCCGTGTTTCGTTGTTGCTGCAGTGATGCCCGGCATGATTGCTTCAGCTTCTGCAAGATCTGGGTGGAGCGCATGCACGCCACCAACAACAGGAGTCGCGATGTAATCAGTGATCTGATCGCCGAGGCGTTGGCGAATGAGTGCACCCAGCGTGATCTGGGGATCCCAGCTCTCAGGGACAGGAAGTTCGTCGAGGTGTGCAGCTTTGGTGGCTTCCTCGATGCCGATGATGGCAACGACATCGTCAGCCAACGGATTTGTTGGGATGCCAAGCAACGCATGCGGCATAGGAAAGATCCCTTGCGGCACGATCAATCGTGAATCTGAACGACGCGGTGCAACAACTCGATCCCCGAGCCCTAGTGCCTTGATCAGATCCAGAGTTTCTGGCCGCGCAATAGCAAAGGCCTCTGCTCCAACATCGACAGTTACACCGTCAAGTATTTGTCCTTGGATCGCTCCACCGAATCGATCGCTTGCTTCGACTACACAAACTGATTTGCCTTGCTGCGCAGCCTTTCGTGCAGCAACCAGCCCGCTGATTCCGCCACCAACGATGACGACATCAAAACGAACGGGCATGAACTCAGCCTTCCTCGTGCACAAGAGCGACCATGCGAGTCAACACATCTGGATCGGTGTCTGGCGGTACTCCGTGGCCTAAATTCACGACATGACCGGGCACTGAAAGTCCGCGCTTCAACACATCGCGCACATTTGCTGCCAATGCATCCCAAGATCCGCTGAGTAATTCAGGATCAACGTTGCCTTGTAGGGGAGTAGTGCCACCCAACATTTCATTTGCGACATCAAGTGGGGTGAATTGATCGACGCCAACAACGGTTGCGCCGACATCGCGCATGGCCACCAGTAGATGCCCAGTTTTGGTGCCGAAATGCACGCGAGGCACTGGCAGGTCATCAACCATGCTCATGACTCTTGCTGAATGTGGTGCAACAAAGGTGAGGTACTCATCCAAAGTGAGCGCGCCAGCCCAAGAATCAAAAAGCTGTAGTGCGCTGGCACCAGCAAAAGCCTGTGCACGTAAGAACGTGCCAGTGACCTGAGATACCCAGGTGAGTAAGGCGTGCCAGGTGTGCGGATCGTCGCGCATCAGCGCCTTGGTATGTAGATATTCCCGAGACGGGCGACCTTCGACGAGATACGAAGCCAAAGTGAAAGGCGCACCCGCGAAGCCAATGAGTGGTGTGTTGTTCAACTCTGCGGTAATGATCCCGATGGCTTCGGTGATCGGGGCCAAAGCACTGGGGTCAAGGGCTGGCAGGTTGCGCACCTGATCGGCTGTCCGGATGGCTTGCCCCATAACTGGGCCAACGCCAGCCACGATGTCAACGTCGATCCCGGCCAATTTGAGTGGAATAACAATGTCGCTAAAGAAAATCGCAGCGTCTACCTTGTGGCGACGAACCGGCTGCAATGTTATTTCGGCTGCCATATCTGGCCTTAGACATGAATCGAGCATGGCCGTTCCCTCACGAAGAGCGCGATATTCAGGTAGCGAACGACCGGCTTGGCGCATCATCCAGATTGGACGGGTAGCTGGACGGCCACCGCGGTAGGCCGTGATGAGGGGTGAGGCCGCTGTTTTGCCAGAAATGAGGGGGTGCTGCGAAGGCAGAACATCGGGTGCTGTCATGGACTCAACTTAGTAGAGATAGGCATCTCCTGCCTTAGGGACCGGTGGTGAACCGGATAGTCATAGAATCTAGCCATGGTCATGGTGATGCTTGGGGCAAACCACCATGACGTGACCCTTGATGAGGTGGGCCGGCTTGCGCAAGCCAGCGAGGGCTTGGCCTCAAAGCTCACGTTCGCCAGCCCCGACATCAATGGCGCGGTCGTCCTATCAACCTGCAACCGCTTTGAAATCTACCTCGATCTCGAGCGTTTTCATGATGCCGTTGATCTCACTACAACGTCAGTTGCCATTGCTGCCGGGCTCGATCAAGAATTCGTTGTCGACGCTATGCGCGTTGTGGTTGGCACCGCGGTTGGGCAGCATCTATTTTCCGTTGC
>CANJCG010000115.1 GCA_947472655.1 Actinomycetota bacterium | reverse complement strand
GCTCTTGGTGCCACGAGCGTGCATGTCGCTGAAGATTTCACGCCATACGGCATGCGGCGCGATGCGGCCGTTGCTCAGGCTCTAGGTGAGGTGCCACTGGTTCGCACTGGGTCTGCCTATGCCGTCAGCCCAGGCCGGGTGTTGAAAGGCGATGGCACTGCTTACCGAGTCTTCACCCCGTTTTACCGCGCTTGGATGGCACACGGCTGGCGAGCACCTGCAGGTGATATTCCTGATGCAGTCAACTGGGCGATGCCCCTTGAATGCCAAGGTCGCCCATCGGCTCCAGACCTCGGCGAGCTGACATTGCCTCAAGCCGGCGAACAAGCTGCTTGGCAACGGTGGATGGAATATCAAGAACGATCCTTGGACTCCTATAAAGACGAGCGTGACCGGCCTGACTTGAACACCACGAGCCAACTTAGTCACCACTTGCGGTGGGGAGAAATTCATCCACGCTCCATGCTCGCTGAACTCACAGATGAGCATGAGGTCTTTCGCAAGGAATTGTGTTGGCGCGAGTTCTACGCGGATGTGCTCTTCCAAGCACCAAAGTCCACAACTCACTCACTGAATCCGAAATACGACAGCATGAATTGGTCGACAGGATCTGCATCTGATGTAGCTTTCGAAGCGTGGGCGCAAGGGCGCACTGGGTTTCCGCTAGTGGATGCGGGTATGCGTCAGCTTCGTGCCGAAGGCTGGATACATAACCGAGTGCGAATGGTGGTCGCCAGTTTCTTAATCAAAGACCTTCATATCACTTGGCAGCGAGGCGCCGCTGAATTCATGTACTACCTACGTGATGCAGATCTAGCAAGCAACGTGCACGGCTGGCAGTGGACTGCCGGCTGCGGTACAGACGCTGCACCGTTTTATCGAGTCTTCAATCCAATTGCCCAAAGCTTGCGATTTGATCCCAACGGTGACTACGTACGTCGCTACATCCCAGAACTTCGCCATCTCACGGGCGCCGATGCCTTGGAACCTTGGAACCAACAAACTGGTTACGACCATGGCTACCCCGCGCAGATCGTGGACCACGCTGTAGAGCGCCAAGTAGCGCTAGATGCCTATCAAGCCATTCGCTAGACCCTTCGCACCGTAGAATGTGGCGTTATGCCGTCCTTTTCAGTCGTATCCATGAAAGGTGGCGTCGGAAAGACCTCAGTAACCTTGGGGCTAGCTAGTGCGGCGTGGAGTCGCGGTCATCGTGTGCTTGTTATCGACCTAGATCCGCAAGCAAATGCCACGATGGGTTTACGTATTGATGCGCCCACCTTCACGGTCAACGACGTACTTGCCGATGCTCGACCTGGCATAGCTGCAGATGCGCTGCAGATTTCCCCTTGGGGTGAGAACGTGCACGCACTGGCGTCTGAACGAGCTCTTGAGCATCGCAACACCGTCGAAGGTCGCCACTCTTCTCTTCGTCTGCGAGCTGCGCTTGCTAGCTTGCCGCGAACATACGACCTAGTAATCATTGATTGCCCGCCGTCTCTAGGTGAGCTGACACGTAATGCACTCAGTGCCAGTGAATCTGCACTCATCGTCACTGAACCTGGCTTCTTCGCCCTGCGCGGAGCTGAACAAGCACTTGAAGCGGTAGAAGTTATTCGAAGTTCAACAAATCCGTTGATGAAGACTGAGGCAATCATCATCAATAAAGCTCGTCCATCGGTTGCTGAGCAACGCCAACGCATCGAAGAGCTCACATCAAGCTATGGATCCCTTGTGAGTAAGACGTTGGTGCCCGAACGCAATGCCATCCAACAGGCCGAGGCTGCAGGAATGCCTATTCATGCCTGGGAATCACCTGCAGGAATTGAACTCGCAAAAATTTTTGATGCACTGTATGACGAAATCATGCCGATTCGTTTTTCAACGGAGGTCCCGCGATGAGTAACGACAAGCAAACATTCGATCCAGCACCACGGGCTGCCCTCTCCCGTGCAACCGATGCTGTGTGGCATCCAACTTTGCCTAGAGAACATGAAGAACGAGCGCCTTTGAGTTCTGGCGCGACATCAGACGCAATTCTTGGCCCTAAACATGACAAACTTGTTGAGCTCACAGTTGAAGTACCTAAATCTATTCGCAAAGCTCTGCGAAATGATGCGATAGAACGTGGCTTAAGCGTTGATCAACTTGTTACCTCGCTCGCCCGCGATTATTTGAAGCGGTAAAACACTAGGGCGATAGTCGCTCAATTGCCCACGCAGCTGAATCATTGAGTTTGCCGCCATTAACCGTGCGATGAAATCGCAACCGATCGTGCAACCGTGATGGCCTTCCTTGCCAAAACTCAACGGTGCTCGGCACAATCAACCACCCACCCCAAAAGTCTGGCATCTCGATGTCTTCTGGGTAGCGCAGAGAAAGTTCGTCAAAGCGGTTATCGAGAATCGATCGATCAGTAATAACTGTTGACTGCTCGCTCACCCAGGCACCGAGCTTTGAATCACGCGGGCGTGAACGAAAATATTCTGCAGCCTCTTCGCGGGTGATCGGCGCGACCTCTCCCACGATACAAATCTGGCGATGCATCGCGTACCAAGGGAACACGACTGAGGCGTGCGGGTTCTCCCAGATTTCTCGGCTCTTACGTGACTGCAGATTCGTGTAGAAGATGAAGCCTCGTTCATCGGCATTCTTGAGCAGCACAGTGCGGCTACTTGGCTGGCCGGACTGATCGGCTGTGGCAAGCACCATGGCGTTTGGCTCTGCTATCCCCGCTGCGATTGCGTCTTCTAGCCAGCCTGTAAAGGCTGCAAGGGGGTCGGCGGGCAGGTCGCTTGCCTCGAGGTGACCCTGGTCATAGTGGACTCGAAGATCCGCTAGCCGAGTTGGCGTTGGCTCAGGGTTCTCTAGACTCATACCTGCATCCCATCACGGGAGCGCCTCGCCACAAGCAACTGGAGCGTTCTGTGTCTGACAACATCAAGATTCCTGCCGATCTTTTGCCTATCGATGGCCGCTTCGGTGCGGGTCCATCCAAGGTTCGAAAAGAGCAGGTTGACGCCCTCTCCGCGGTGTGGCAGACCTATTTAGGCACCAGTCACCGCCAAACAACGGTGAAGTCTCAGGTTGGTCGCCTGCGCTCAGGTTTGTCTGATTTATTTGCCCTGCCAGACGGCTACGAAGTAGTGCTCGGAAACGGTGGATCAACGGCATTTTGGGATGCAGCCGCCTTCGGCTTAATTCGCGACCGCGCACAGTTCCTCTCCTTTGGTGAATTCGGGGTCAAGTTCGCAAGTGGGGTCCAAGATGCTCCTTTCCTTGGTGAACCAACGATCCGTAAATCAGATGCTGGTGACGCACCAAGTTTCGAAGCTGAAGTTGGTATTGATGCTTACTGCTCACCACACAACGAAACTTCAACTGGTGTAGCAGTTACCCCTAAGCGCGTTGCTGGCGCGGATGCGGACTCGCTGATGATCATCGATGCAACCTCTGCAGCTGGCGGACTGATGGTTGATGCAAAGGAATTTGATACCTATTATTTTGCACCTCAAAAAAGTTTTGGATCCGATGGTGGTATCTGGTTTGCGCTCATGTCCCCTGCTGCAATCGCTCGTGTTGCTGAAATCAAAGCCACAGATCGTTGGATTGCACCGTTTCTCGATCTTCAAACGGCAGTCGATAACTCTCGCCTTGATCAGACCTACAACACCCCAGCGCTTGCAACTATCTTGATGATGGCCGAGCAAGTCGACTGGTTTAACTCACATGGTGGATTGAAGTGGTCTGCGGGACGCAGTGCAGAATCTTCTGGAGTTCTTTACAGCTGGGCCGAAGCAAACCCACTTGCTACTCCATTTGTTTCTGATCCTGCAAAACGTTCTGGCGTCGTTGCGACAATCGATATTGATGATTCAGTGGATGCCACGTTGATCTGTAAGGCACTGCGAGCCAACGGCATTGTCGACACTGATCCTTACCGCAAGCTTGGTCGCAATCAGCTGCGAATTGCAGTATTCCCGTCTGTGGAACCGGATGATGTTCGCGCTCTTACTCGTTGTATCGATTACGTCATAACCCAACTCTCGTGACAACGACGCCGGCAAGGCCAATTCGTGATCGACCAACGTGGATCTGTTATTTGCAGAATGGTTTCTTCGCGTGGTTTATCTACGCATTTGGTGCTACGCAGGCGCTTCTTCGTGATGAACAAGGCACGACACGTTCAATAGCCGCCCTCCACGGAACGTTCTTGGCTTTGGGCAGTTTGGTCGGATCTCTGCTTGCCGGCCGCGCTATCTTGCGCTGGGGACGCGGGCTTGTCATGCGCATTGGAGGCATCGGGGCAATCATCGGCATCCTTGTCTACACGACGCCAAATGGAGCCTTTCCTGTCACGTTGGCGGGCGCATCAATTGCGGCGATGAGCGGCTCCTTCTTTATCTCAGCACTGAATGCCTTTGTCATGGATCATCAAGGTGACGCTGGTCCTAGCTCACTTCTTGAAGCAAATGCCTTCGCAGCTTTCCTTTGCATCTTGGCACCATTAGCTGTTGGAGTGACGACGGGAACAGTTTTCGGCTGGCGAGCTGGCATATGGGTTTCGGTTGTCGCATTGGTGATCATCGAAATACTTCGTGGGCGAAATCTCTCTGCCTACCGAACCGATGCGAGTGAACTCGTTCACGAGCTCCGCGACAAG
>CANJCG010000114.1 GCA_947472655.1 Actinomycetota bacterium | reverse complement strand
CAGAGATCACATAGTTAGAACACGCGGGACGCATGATGTCCACCCCGCCGGCAGCGACAATGAGGTTTGGAAAAGTCACCGTGAAAGTTTCACCGACATGCCCAATGACACTTTCGTTCAATCCGCCGTTTGAATTCCAGACTAAACAGTCAGAACTCACCAGATTTTTTGGTCCAACTGCCGTGATCACAATGGTCAGTGGAGTGCAGCCGACACCACAGGCAACGTTGATCCCTACTGGGGTGAGTGTCACCGTTCCTGACCTAAGGACGGTGAAACTTGTAACTATCGAGGTACTGATCACTCCAGTTGAAGGCGACACAGCTGCTGTTGAACTTGCAATGGTCATCTGTGAAGGGCAGATGACAGCCGTAGGTTTTATGATCGAATTCACGCAGGTTACAAGCAGGCTTGGAAAAGCCACTGTAAAAGTGGACCCGATATTGCCGGTGAATGACGCAACCGGGTCAAGATTAGTCTGATCCCAGGTCGCAAAATCACTGCTATTGAAATCACCCGCGGCCGGTATCGCAGAGGCGCTTGGCACAGTTACTGAGCCGCCGAAAATCAGCCCGAAAAGCACTAGTGCGGCACTGGCGCACATTCGTAACCTTGAATAGCGCATGGACTGATGCCTCCAATAAATTTGTGGCACTTTTTCCATAGCGCAAAATTTTCTTGACAGTATCGCACTGGTGCAGAGCTATCGCGCTGCAGAACTGATAATCCGGTCGGCATTACCTTAATATTCACTGATGCAGACGCACCCACTTTGGCCCGATTACCGAGGACCAGTTCTCGTGAGTCTGTGTGCTGGGCTGGATCGTGTTGGCTCAGGAGTGCGTAGCTTTGAGGAATACGTTTTTTTGTCTCGCCATCTCGTCGCGACAGGCTTGCCAATGATTGTCTTCGTTGATCAGATGAGTTTGGATAACTTGCAGTTTCTTAACTCCCAGAGCCACATCGCATTAGCTCTGATGCCGGAAAATCTGATTTCAAACGAAATCGTAGAAAAAATCGAGCTTCTACTATCTCAAGGCAAACGCTCACCACGTTCCACGAACTCGATAAAAGACACCGCTGACTATTTCCAGTTGATGTATTCCAAACCATGGCTCATGGAAATTGCCTCGAAGTTCTGCAACGCACCAACGCTGTGGTGGGTAGATTTTGGCGTCGCACATGTCTGTGATGTTCCCACGGATTTTGCGCACCGCCTGAGTCGGACTCAAGTTGACGCAGCCCTGCTTTTTCGTGATACCCGTCCTGGTCCCCGCGCGGCCGCTTGGAGCGCCGCAGATGGGCTTGGTTTCGCCTGCGGTGGTTTGTTTGGCATCAAATGCGATGCAACGCCCTGGTTCGTCCAGGCTTTTGAGTCACAACTTCGATTGGCACTTGATCATGAGGTTGTCCCCGTGGATGAAGAAGTGCTGACAGAAATGGCTTTGCGTCATCCAGATGAAATTTCGGTGCGCAATGCCTGGCATCAGCAATTATTCATCGGATTGGAATAGAACTTGTGTCTGAACTGATTGCCCTACCCGTTTTCTGCAAATGTAAGGAGGAGATGCATGGCAAGGATATGTCTAGCAATGATCGTGCGAGATGATGCTGATGTCATTGATAAATTTCTTGATGACGCACTTGCCCACATCACGCATTGGGTAGTTGTCGATGCAGGTTCACAAGACGGCTCCATTGAAATAGCGCGAGCTAAACTCTCCCATTTGCCAGGCGCCGTATATGAGCGTCCTTGGCAGAACCTCGCCACCAATAGGGAACAGCTGCTTCAGCTCGCGCACGGTGTCGGGGACTACATTCTGCTTGTTGACCCTGAATAACGAAGGTATTAATCCGTAGCAATTCACAGACTTTTTGCCTGCTCATAGGCTTTTTATTTGCTCCCCTGGCGGGAAACACTAAGGGCCGCAACGATTGCTCGCTACGGCCCTACTGCTCCCCCACTTGGACTCGAACCAAGAACCCTCCGATTAACAGTCGAATGCTCTGCCAATTGAGCTATGGGGGATTAAACGGCGTACGCAAGAATAGCAAGAGCCTGCCGCTTGGCAATTCGCAGGTCAGATGCCCAGAGAAGCTCGCAATTCTGCCAGCGCGAAATCAGCCTGCTCTCTGATCTCTGGCTTGCTGGAGTCCACTCCAGCGTCAAAGACCACACTCCAGACGATCTCATCGCGGTTGTGTCGCCGAGCAGCAACTAGACATTGCGAACCATCAGGTAAATCAAGTCGCTCGCTGACTACAACATTGGCGGTCACCTGAGCTCTCACGGCTGCCGGTAAGTTTCCGGGATCCGAAATAGACACTCTTAGCCGCTGTTCCCGGCCAGCTTCATTCTCAATATTGAGCTCAAGGAAGGGCTCAGTCCACGTTGCTCTAATGACACTTATCCAAGGAATTCGTGAGCCCTGTAGGTAAAGGGCTTCATTCGTCGCAATAACGAAGGACGGATCTACTGCTTGATTGGATCCCCAAGCAACAACCAGTTCCTTGGCAGGCACCTGAGCTGATTCAAGTGCAGATTTTGGAATACGGGATTTCTTCAACTTTGAAAGCAGACTCATTCGCGTTCACCAAGGGCTGCCGCATGTAGTGATTTCTTATAAGCCTCAAGCGCCATGACTTCAGCAAACAATTGATTGTGCTCAACTTCCTGCTCAACCGGATCAGTGCGCTGCATGCGTCCGCGCACTTCAGCGATGCGTCGAGTAGCGTCGAGTTCAAGTAATCGTGCAATCAGGCTTGTGGCATAACGACTATTTGAAGCTACCTCTGATGGAAGCGGATCAACTGCGAGCTCCTTGATCATGCGTCGGACCTCATCATCGGCGGCCTTATCCAGAACTGCATCGATCCAATTCAACCCATCAATATTTGACGACGGAAGCCCCGCAGCAACAATTGCAAGATGCACTTCTCGGGCCTTTGGGTGAGTGAAGGCACTCTCTTCAAGGGATGGGTACCACTCTTGGACAGCCGTTGGCAGCTGCAAAGCGCACTTCAATGCTTCGCGTTCAACGGTGAACGCAGGCCCGTCACTCACCAGCACTGGCGCGACAGGATGTGGTGGCGTTGGAGCATCTACAGGCGCTTGCGATTGCGGTGCATTCAGGGGTGCCCTTTGAGCTGGCGCTGGACGTTGGGCGACCACGCTTTGAACCGCCGATACATCTAATCCAAGCCAACCAGCGAGCAAGCGTGTGTATTCAGGGCGTAAAGCCGAGTCTTTGATCTTGGCAACCACCGGGGCTGCTTCACGAAGTGCAGCAACTCGACCCTCTGCGCTATTGAGATCATGCCCGGCAAGCATTGACTTGATCGCGAACTGGAAAAGCGGGACTCTACGATCAACAAGAGCAACTATCGCTTCATCACCATGGGTTATCCGCAGATCACACGGATCCATACCACTTGGTTCAATAGCTACAAAGGTGTTGGTAACAAAGCGCTGATCTTCATCAAATGCGCGCAACGCAGCTTTCTGGCCAGCAGCATCACCATCGAAAGTGAACACCACTTCACCGCGCATCTGATCATCATCCATAAGCAGACGCCGGAGAATCTTGATGTGCTCGGTGCCAAAGGCCGTTCCACAGGTGGCGACCGCGGTTGTTATGCCAGCGAGATGACATGCCATCACGTCGGTGTAGCCCTCAACAATGACAGCCTGCTGCTGCTTAGAAATTTCCTTGCGAGCCAAATCAAGGCCGTACAGCACCTGACTCTTCTTGTAGATAGGAGTCTCTGGAGTGTTGAGATATTTAGGTCCGTCATCATCGTCAAACAACTTGCGGGCCCCAAAGCCCACAACATCGCCGCTGAGTTCGCGAATTGGCCAGACTAGACGGCCACGGAATCGGTCATACACGCCACGGTTGCCTTGGCTCATTAATCCAGACGTCAGCAGCTCTGCATCTGCGAAGCCAAGCTTTCGTAAGTGATTGAGCAGCGAGTCCCAAGATTTTGGGGCATAGCCGATACCGAAGAGTTTTGCTGCATCTGCATCAAAGCCGCGTTCGGTTAAGAACTTTCGACCAATCTCAGCCTCCGGTGATAATAATTGCTCGCTGAAATAGGTTGCGGCTGCTTTATGGGCTTCGACGAGGCGAGTGCGCTGCCCGGCTTGGCGGTTAACCGCTGCGCCGCCATCAACGTAACGAAGCTCAGTTCCGGTTTTGCTTGCCAGCTTCTCAACTGACTCGGCGAAACTGAGGTGGTCAATCTTTTGCAGGAAGCCCAAAACATCGCCACCTTCGCCACAGCCAAAGCAGTACCACATGCCCCTGCTTGGAGTGACGTGAAAACTTGGGGATCGCTCGTCATGAAATGGGCACAAGCCTTTGAGGGATCCCCCACCAGCAGACTTCAGGGTGACGTATTCGCGCACCACATCTTCGATCCGAGCCCGCTCACGGACAAGAGCGATGTCCTCGTCACGAATCCGGCCAGCCATCCGCCCATTCTAGGTGGGCCAAGCCACCTCAATTAGCGGATCAGCCGCTCATGCCAGCGCAGGATGCTCACATCGGTGAGGCTGGCCACCTGATCGATGATCACCCGCATCCGTTCAGCGTCACTTTGGGCGGCTTCAAAGGTCTCTCGCAGCCAAGGCTCCAGCGCCTGGCCCTCATCTAGCCGAAGTGCATACACGACGTCAGCCACGATTTCTCGCTGCCGAGTTTGT
>CANJCG010000113.1 GCA_947472655.1 Actinomycetota bacterium | reverse complement strand
GCCTTATGAACGAACCGCTCTCAAAGGCCCCGATTATTTGGTGCTGCGTCGCATGACATCTGAGACCACCGTTCGGTACATCGGATAGTCAACTGACAAGATGCACAAAAAATTGCTCGCTATAGTCGCAGAGAGCAACTCACATTTAGTGTCGAATTAAGTAGTCGAAGGAACTCAAGGCTGCAGTGGCTCCAGCACCAAGTGCGATCACAATCTGCTTGTACGGCACCGTCGTTCCGTCCCCTGCAGCAAATACTCCAGAAAGATTTGTTGCCCCTGCGGCGTCGATGACAACTTCACCTCGCGCCGAAAGTTCAACGCTGTCTTTCAACCATTCGGTGTTTGGCAGTAAGCCAATCTGAACAAAGATGCCGTCAAGTGCTAAATCATGAAAAGAGTCATCTTGGCGCGACTGGTAGCGCAGGCCAGTAACTTTAGATCCGTCGCCAATAACTTCAGTTGTCAGCGCTTCCAGCACTACATCAATATTTGTTAGCGACTTGAGTTTGCGAATGAGCACCTCGTCAGCGCGCAGTTTATTGTCAAACTCGAGGACGGTGACATGACTTGCTAAACCTGCAAGATCAATAGCTGCTTCAATTCCTGAGTTACCTCCGCCGATCACTGCAATTCGTTTGCCTTTGAAGAGCGGGCCATCGCAGTGCGGGCAAAATGTGACGCCCTTATTGCGGTATTGCTCTTCGCCAGGAACACTCATCGTGCGCCATCGAGCACCCGTGGTCAAAATGACACTCTTGGCCTTGAGTGCCGCACCGCTTTCAAGTTCAACAGTAATAAGCCCGTGGTCGTCTGCTGGAATCAGCTTGGTCCCCCTTTGCGCATTCATGATGTCAACGTCATATTCCTTGACATGTGCTTCTAATGAATTTGCCAGTTGTGGGCCTTCTGTATGACTTATAGAAACGAAGTTTTCAATCCCCATTGTGTCGAGAACTTGCCCGCCAAATCGTTCAGAAACAACGCCAGTGCGAATTCCCTTTCGTGCCGCGTAAACGGCAGCAGCCGCACCGGCTGGACCACCGCCGACAACGAGTACATCAAAGGCTTCTTTTGCGTTCAGAGTCTCGGCGACTTTTGCATCGGCATTAACATCCAGCTTTGCAATGATCTGTTCAATGCTCATCCGACCTTGACCGAAAACTTCACCATTCATGTAGACCGTAGGTACGGCCAGAATTTCACGCTGCTCAATTTCGTCAGGAAATAGTCCCCCGTCGATAGCGACATTTGAAATTCGCGGATTCAAAATGCTCATCAAATTTAATGCCTGCACAACGTCAGGACAGTTTTGGCAACTCAACGACATATACGTCTCGAAGCGGAAATCACCTTCAAGATTTTGGATCTGCTCGATGACTTCAGGCTCCAAGGTTGAGGGGTGCCCGCCAACCCAGAGCAGTGCCAAGACCAGCGAAGTGAATTCATGGCCCATCGGAATTCCAGCAAAGCGAACTTCAATATTTGTGTCAACGCGGCGGATCGCAAACGATGGAGTTCTCACATCGTGCTCTTCTTCAACGCTAATAAGCGGGGATAGTGCTGCTATTTCATTCAAGAGTTCACTGAGTTCGCGTGAACTTTGGCTCGCATCAAAAGAAGCGACGAGAGCGACTGGAAGTTTTACGCGCTCTAGGTGTCCGCTGAGCTGTTGTGTAATTGCTGCGTCGAGCATTTCTTCCTCCAGGAATTCAGCGCTGGATCGCAGCGCGGAGATTGAGGGACACGGGATGCGTGCCTAGTTGATGGGGGAGCCGAGATCATCGGCTCCCCCATCAAACACCGAACTACTTAAATCTTGCCTACGAGATCAAGGGATGGAGCCAAGGTTGCTTCGCCTTCGGTCCACTTTGCCGGGCAAACTTCACCTGGGTGAGCTGCAACGTACTGAGCAGCCTTGATCTTGCGCAGAAGTTCTTCGGCATTACGTCCGACGCCTTCTGATGTGACCTCAACGAGTTGAATGACACCCTGAGGATCAATGACGAATGTTCCGCGATCTGCAAGGCCAACACCTTCACGCATGTTGTCGAAGTTGCGAGTCAGGTCGCCATTTGGATCACCGATCATTGGGTACGTGATCTTGCCAATGGTGTCTGATGAATCGTGCCAAGCCTTATGGGTGAAGTGAGTGTCGGTTGAGACCGAGTACACCTCAACGCCGAGCTTCTTCAATTCTGGATAGTGATCTTCAAGATCGCCTAATTCGGTTGGGCAAACAAAAGTGAAGTCTGCTGGGTAGAAGAACATCACTGACCACTTACCGCGCAGGTCAGCATCGGTGACTGGCACAAACGCACCATTGTGAAAAGCTGTTGATGAGAAGGGTTTGATCTCAGTGTTAATGACAGACATATGTTTCCATCCTTAGAAGAAAATCTGATTGCGATACATCGCAGACTAGATAACCCAGATACATAGTGCAAATCAAATGATTCTTGTTTTATGATAGGTTTTATCTATCTATGGCTGGCTAGGACCTTGCCCCTGCTGGTTTGGCCCCATCATCGAACCCGGCCCGACTTGCTGCGGGCTCTGAGTTTGTCCTTGACCTTGGGTATGCCCGCCCTGCGGATCAAAGCTGTCCATCATTTGATTGTGGTGACGCTCAAAATTCTGGGCAAACTGACCGAGATTTCCTGGGCCAAATCCAGGTCGATTATTTGAGTGATGCGAGCCAATCGCAAAACCGACGACTCCAGCCAAAGCGATGACCGCCACTGCAATTGCGCCACCGACTGCCGCCATAATCACTTTCCCGTTAGATGCCATTGCTGCTCCAGTCTCTGGCTGCTGCACTGCAGCTTGCTGAACTGCCTCAGATTGTGTTGTCTCCGCATTGGGGTTTTCGGACTGATCAGACATTGTTACTCCTTCATCTGGCCCGCACCTCGCGAGTCACTGGGAATAGATTGACTGCTCCATGTTTGGAATCCATAGTGTGAATGTTTGGGTTTCATCAGAGTGCGAACGATTTTCTTGCCTAGGCTCGGGCACATGTCAACACACACCTCCAGGGTGAACTCGTCAGGAAAACCAGCAAGCGTGAGTCCCACAGGCCACCACTTCTTTGGACTCAATGCCCTAGCTGCTTGGTTAGGACTAGCCACTGCATTTGTTTTATCAATTTTGGGCGTCTACCCCAACACCAACCTCGACCCGACCCTGTTGGGTTTCAATGCCGATGGAGCGGATGGGCTTATCGGTCGAGTCAGTGACTCCCTTAGCTACTTCACCCACTGGAGCAATCTCGTAGTCGCAATTGTTATGACGATGTTGTGGCGAAACAGCAATAGAACTTCAAAGGTTTTCGCAGTCTTCCGCTTTGACGCCCTGATCATGATCACCATCACGGGTTTGGTCTACGCGCTCATTCTCGCGCCAGTCGACAAATTGCAGGGTTGGCAATATGTTTCCAACGCTCTCGAGCATTACCTCACTCCGCTCTTAACCATCGCGGTGTTCATTTTCTTTGGGCCCCGCGGTCAGGTGCGACTTCGTTTGATTCCACTTGCCTTGATCTTGCCGCTGATCTGGGTCGCCGTTGCACTCATCCGAGGGTCGATCATCGGGGCTTATCCCTACGGATTTATCAATGTTGCCACCTGGGGTTATGGAACGGTGGCAATCAATTTACTGGGAATAGTTATTTTCGGTTCCGGACTCGGAGCCCTCTACTGCGGGATCGAGAGTTGGATGACTCAGCGCACAAAAAACGTAGCAACCGCAACCACTACCGAGTAATGGTGAAGGCCCAGCAAAGTGCAGATCTAGGCTGAAGCGGGATGCACTGCGGCTAGCGGTCCTTGTGCCTCCAGAAGTGACTGCACTTCTGTCGCGCGGTAGCGGCGATGGCCACCCAAGGTGCGAATGCTGGTGAGCTTGCCGGCCTTAGCCCAGCGAGTCACCGTTTTTGGGTCCACTCGGAAAAGAGCTGCCACTTCCGATGGAGTGAGCAATTGCTCGATGTCTGCCCCGCGACCTGTCACGAGATCCTCCTATCGGCCCGGCAATTTGCCTGACGTTGGTCGTACTGTGACATTCACCACGGCACACTGCAAGGGCTTTGTCCTTATTTGTTCGAATTAAATTCACAAAAAGGACTTATTTTCGCAATCTATGAGGAAACCTCGAAAAATTGCCAACCCGTTGCGTATGCCAATAAGGGGGAGCAGATAGGCTAAAGCTCTCAGGTTGGGCCTAGCCCCCTGCGATATTAACTGTCCAAACGAGCCGGGGCGTTCCCGGATGAGGGGGTCGAGCCATGGGGCGCGGCCGTGCGAAGGCAAAGCAGACAAAAGTAGCCCGTGAGTTGAAATACGGGGGTCCACAGACTGACTTTGATCGACTCCAAGCAGAGCTGGCGAACAGCGAAGTTCCCGTGCGCTCATTTGCTGCAGAAGAAGTCGCAGAAGATGCGGGCGATGAAGACCCTTATGCCAAGTATTACGAAGACGACGAAGAGGAAGAAAGCGAGCGCTAACTAGCGCTGGTAGTCACCAACCAGCGTGACCGCTCCGCCTTGACCGCCCTTAGCTTCTGCATCACCTACCTCGCCATCGCGACGTACACGAACTTCACCGCACGCCCACGCAGGAATACCCCGAGCCTGTAAAAAAGAGATAGCTGTATCTGCATCTGCAGGACTTACAAGTGCAACCATGCCAACACCCATGTTGAAGGTGCGCTCACTTTCCAGCCGTGCAACATTTCCCGTTC
>CANJCG010000112.1 GCA_947472655.1 Actinomycetota bacterium | reverse complement strand
CCATGTATTCAGTCATGTGGAGTGAGCATTGCTCGTATAAGTCGAGCAAAGTTCACCTTAAGCAATTTGGCGATAAGGCGCCTAAGACTGACAAACTTCTTGTCGGTATCGGAGAAAACGCGGGCGTTGTAGATATTGGTCAAGGGTGGGCAGTGACCTTCAAGGTCGAAAGTCACAATCATCCTTCCTACGTTGAGCCATACCAAGGTGCGGCAACGGGTGTTGGCGGCATCGTGCGTGACATCATTTCGATGGGTGCGCGACCGCTTGCGATCATGGATCCACTTCGCTTTGGCCCCGCTGATGCAGCAGATACCTTGCGGGTTCTTCCCGGAATTGTTTCTGGCATCGGTGGCTACGGAAACTGCTTAGGTTTGCCAAATATCGGCGGCGAAATTGTTTTCGATGAGAGTTACGCGGGCAACCCACTGGTTAACGCTTTGTGCATCGGAGCCATGCGTCATGACGAGATTCACTTAGCCAGCGCAAAAGGTGTGGGAAATCTTGTGGTGCTCTACGGCGCCCGTACGGGCGGCGACGGCATCGGCGGCGTTTCGGTGCTGGCATCAGAAACCTTTGATGCAGACAGCCCAGCAAAGCGCCCTAGCGTGCAGGTAGGCGATCCATTCATGGAGAAGTTGCTGATTGAAGCAACCCTTGAGGTTTTGCACGGTGGTTTAGTCGAAGGTATTCAAGATCTTGGTGGCGCTGGAATTTCATGTGCAACTAGTGAGCTCGCATCAAATGGTGATGGCGGAATGCACGTGTGGCTTGATCGTGTGCTGTTGCGCGATGCCACATTGACACCAGAAGAAATTCTGATGAGTGAGTCCCAAGAACGCATGTGTGCTGTGGTTGCACCAGAAAACATTGATGCGTTCATGAATATCATTCAGAAATGGGATGTCGAAGCAGTCGTTATTGGTGAAGTAACTGACTCTGGTCGACTTACCGTTGATTGGCACGGCGAGCGCATCGTTGATGTGCCGCCGCGCACCGTTGCGCACGAAGGCCCAATCTATGAGCGCCCATACGCGCGTCCAGATTGGCAGGATGCGTTGCAGGCAGATGCGCCAACGCCAGAGCGGCTTGCGCGGCCAGAAAATGCATCGCAAATGCGCAGGACTTTGCTCAAGATGTTGGCTGCGCCTAACCTGGCGTCGAAGGCGTGGGTTACCGATCAATACGACAGGTACGTCTTGGGCAACACGGTGCTTGCTCAACCCGAAGATGCGGGCATGATTCGCATTGATGAAGAGTCGGGTCTAGGGGTCGCAATTTCAACTGACTGCAATGGTCGCTTCACGAAACTTGATCCTTACACCGGAACGCAACTGGCACTGGCTGAGTCCTACCGAAATGTTTGTGCTTCGGGCGCAGTGCCACTTGCAGTAACAAACTGCTTAAATTTCGGCTCGCCTGAAGATCCAGACGTCATGTGGCAATTCGCCGAAGCAACACGAGGTTTGGCAGACGGATGTCTACAACTTGGCATTCCAGTCACGGGTGGAAACGTTTCGTTCTATAACCAAACAGGAACCACGGCGATTCTTCCTACGCCAGTTGTCGGTGTCCTTGGAGTTATCCAAAACGTAGAACTGCGCACGCCGATTGCTTGGAAGAACGATGGTGAGTTGATCTTTGTTCTAGGTGACACGCGCGACGAATTTGCAGGCAGTGAATGGGCAAACCATATGCACCAACATCTTGGTGGATTGCCGCCCATGGTTGATCTTGAGCGCGAGCGAGTTCTTGGCAACGTTCTGGTTACTGGATCAAGTGAAGGTCTCCTAACTGCTGCTCACGATGTTTCAGACGGTGGCATTGTGCAAGTTATTGTCGAGATGGCACTTCGTTCAGGAGTTGGTGCACTCGTCACAATTCCTGAAGGCATAGATCACTTCACGTTCTTGTTTAGTGAATCTGCAGGTCGAGCGGTCGTAGCCGTTGCCCCTGAGCAGTTGGAGCGGTTCCTAGACTTATGTCAGACCAGCCAACTTCCGGTAGTTCAGATCGGTGTCGTGGATTCAACCGCTGGCTTTGCCTCACAAACGCAGGTCGTCAAGATTGTTGACTTGTTCACTCTCACATTTGCCGAGCTCCAAGAAGCTCACACTAAAACATTGCCAGCGTTGTTCGCGTAATGCCGACCGCGATAGACGAAGTGTTGGCGGCTCTTGATGCAGGTCAAGTTGCAGAGCGGTCAGTACTTAAAGAAGCCGTGAAGGATTCACTAGCCGCTTTAGTTGAACTTGCACCTGGACGCAGTGTTGAAGTCCGTATTCCGCCCTTTGCGGCAGTGCAGGCGATCCCAGGGGCAACTCACCGTCGGGGCACCCCACCGGCAGTGGTTGAGACCGATCCGTTGACGTGGCTATTGCTGTGCTCGGGCCGATTGAGTTGGCAAGAAGCACGAAATTCGGGAAAGGTCCACGCAAGTGGCGAACGCTCTGACCTGTCGCAATGGCTACCGCTAAAAGTTGGGTAGGCTATGGCTGTGCGAGGTGACGGTCTACTAAACCATGACTTAATGCCAGGCGAGAAAGGCCCGCAAGATGCTTGCGGTGTCTTTGGGGTCTGGGCACCAGGTGAAGAAGTTTCCAAACTGACCTACTTCGGGCTCTACGCACTTCAGCACCGCGGCCAGGAGTCAGCTGGTATTGCGGTAAGTGACGGTGGCAACATCACTGTCTATAAAGATATGGGTCTCGTTTCTCAAGTCTTCAATGAAGCCAGCTTGGAATCCTTACGTGGACACGTAGCCATCGGACATACGCGCTACTCCACAACGGGTGCCAGCGTGTGGGAAAACGCGCAACCAACGTTTCGCTCAACAGCAACTGGGCATATTGCACTAGGCCATAACGGCAACATCACTAACACCCCTGAACTTCGGGTGCGCCTTCGTGAACTTTCAGAGGCCTCCGGGGAACTGCCACTAGGCGATCAGATTCAGATGTCCAGTGACACCGATGTGCTCACAAGTTTGATAGCGGCACACCCTGACTTGAGTATCGAAGAAGCCGCAAAACTTGAATTACCGCAAGTCCGCGGCGCGTTCTCGCTGGTGTTCATGGACGACGATGCACTCTACGGTGCACGGGATCCTCAAGGGATCAGGCCACTTGTGCTTGGCCGTCTGGAGACCGGTTGGGTTCTTGCAAGCGAAACAGCAGCGCTAGATATCGTCGGTGCTGCATTCGTGCGCGAAGTTGAACCGGGTGAACTCATCACGATTGATGAACAAGGGTTGCGCTCACAGCGTTTCGCGGATGCTGATCCCAAAGGTTGCCTCTTTGAATATGTGTATTTGGCTCGTCCCGATACCACTATCGCTGGCCGAGGAGTGCAGGCATCTCGCGTTGAAATTGGGCGCCGGTTGGCTATCGAACATCCAGTTGACGCGGATCTGGTTATCCCGGTTCCAGAATCTGGTCGCTATGGCGCAATTGGTTATGCCCAAGAGTCAGGAATCCCATTTGCTGAAGGCTTAGTGAAGAACGCTTACGTTGGTCGCACCTTTATTGAACCGTCACAGACGATTCGTCAGTTGGGTATTCGACTCAAGCTCAACCCGCTGCGTGATGTGATCGCGGGTAAGAAGCTCGTGGTAGTTGATGACTCCATTGTGCGAGGCAACACGCAACGTGCTCTCGTGCGCATGTTGCGGGAAGCCGGTGCTTTAGAAATCCATGTGCGCATTTCGAGCCCACCAGTGAAGTGGCCATGCTTTTATGGAATTGACTTCGCAACACGCGCTGAACTTATTGCTAACGGGCTCACGATAGATGAAATCTGCAACTCCATTGGTGCAGATTCACTGGGCTACGTGTCGCTTGACGAACTTGTTGACGCAACGACGATCCCTGCCGAACGCCTATGCCGCGCCTGTTTTGACGGCGTCTACCCTGTGCAGATTCCAGATCCACAGGTAATGAGCACTCAAGTTCTCGAAGGAATAGAGCGCCGAGTTGTGGCGAGTAATAAGACGGCGGCAACAGTGCTCAACAAGAAACAGGACGAACGTTCATGACCGGAGCGTCCTACGCAGCTGCCGGTGTCGATGTTGAAGCGGGCGAGCGTGCAGTTGAGTTAATGCGCGCGTCAGTGAAAGCCGCACAGCGTAAAGAAACAGTCGGCGACTTCGGTGGATTCGCGGGATTGTTCGATGCCAGTGCGTTAATCAAATATCGCAAGCCACTTCTTGCTACTTCAACCGATGGTGTCGGAACAAAGATCGCCGTTGCTCGTGCAATGGATATTCACGACACCATCGGTATTGACCTCGTCGCGATGGTTGTTGATGATCTGGTTGTCGTTGGTGCGGAACCGTTATTTATGACTGACTACATTGCAACTGGCTCAGTGAATCCAGAGCGGATTGCTGCCGTTGTGTCAGGCATTGCAAAGGGCTGCCAGCTGGCAGGTTGCGCGCTTCTAGGTGGCGAAACTGCAGAGCATCCTGGCTTGATGGCGCCTGATGAATACGATGTTGCTGGGGCCGGAACTGGTGTTGTCGAAGCCGATGAACTTTTAGGACCTGATCGAGTACTGGCTGGCGATGTAGTCATTGCAATGGGCGCATCGGGACTTCATTCCAACGGATATTCACTTGCTCGCTACGTCTTGCTGGGTGAATCTGGGCCGGGGCTTCATGCAAACATTGCAGATCTTGGCCGCACCGTTGGCGAAGAAATGCTAGAACCAACGCGGGTGTACTCACTTGATTGCTTGGCTTTAGCTAAAGCAGTTCCGGT